>NZ_CAWUDP010000031.1:0-97946 GCF_963920835.1 Scytonema sp. PCC 10023 | reverse complement strand
AATTACTGGTTCGAGATGGGGCAGGGGTTTCTAGTGGCACATCTGGTGCTGGCAAGGGGGGGAATTTGACGGTCAACGCCCAGACTGTGGAATTGATTGGCGTTGGCAAATCTGCCGTTGAACGGTCTTCCAGTGGCTTGTTTTCTGACTCAGAGACAACTGGGGATGCGGGTAACTTGACGATTAACACTCGTGAATTACTGGTTCGAGATGGGGCAACAATTTCTACTGCCACATCTGGTACTGGCAAAGGTGGCGATTTGACTGTCAACGCTAAAGTTGTACAACTCATTGGTAGAAATTCCAATAGCTTTTCCACTGGGTTAACTAGCAGTAGTCTCTCAAGTGGAGATGCGGGAGACTTGAAGATTAGTACCCAGCAGTTGCTCGTGCAAGATGGAGTTGGAGTATACGTAAATAGTACTGGAAAAGGGAAGGCTGGTGACATAACTGTAGATGCTAACTCTATCCTGTTGAACAACGCAGCCGAAATTAACGCTAATACTATTGGCGGTGGGGGAGATATCATTCTCAATTCACCTTTGTTATTATTACGTCGTGGCAGTAGTATCACGACTAACGCTAGTGGAGACAATATCACTGGCGGTAACATAACTATCGATGCTAAAAATGGCTTTATCGTTGCTGTTCCCAAGGAAAATAGCGACATCAGAGCAGATTCCGCTCAATCCCGTGGCGGAAATGTAACCATCAAGAATGCTGCTGGTATCTTTGGCATTCAGTCCAGGAAAGAACCTTCCCCACAAAGTGATATTACTGCTAAAGGAGCAACGCCAGATTTAAGCGGCAATGTGCAAATCAACACACCTGATATAGACCCCACTAGCGGTTTAATCGAACTCCCTACTAATCTCGTTGATGTCTCCCAACAAATTTCCACCGCCTGCACTCCTGGAAGTCGGCAATTTCAGAGTTCCTTTGTGTCAACAGGACGTGGCGGACTACCCATCAGTCCCACTGAACCATTACAAGATACAAGTACTTTGTCTGCGTGGGTGAGATTAAGACCAAAACCAGCAAATTCAGCTAAAACAACTTCCCCACAACCAACGGCAGTCTCAAATAGTACTAAAGTTGCTGCGGCGACTCCAATTGTGGAAGCTACTGGTTGGGTAGTGGATAGCAATGGAAACATAGAACTCGTGGCGCAATCTCCCCAAGTCACCCCTCACAGTTCTTGGCAAACTCCTGCTTCTTGTCCTGCATCTCAGTGAGGTGTGAAATATGCATCCATTTGCGCTGACCAAGCGACTCGTTAGATTTGCGGTAACGAATGTAGTTTTATTTACCCTTGCTTTTTCCCTAACTATTATCCCCAGTACATTCGCCAAACAACCCCAGACAAATTCACCCGCCGGATTCCACACCCAAACCACCAAACCTTCAACCACAACACCACAGCAACTTGTCTCTCAAGGAGAAGCGCTTTATCAATCTGGACGCTTTACTGAAGCTGTAACTGTTCTACAACAAGCTGTCCGCATCTATCAACAACAAGGTGACAACCTCGCACAAGCCGCAGCACTAACGAACCTCTCTCTAGTGTTTGAGCAACTCGGCTCATGGAAAGAAGCGTCAAAAGCTATTAATACTAGCTTAAATCTACTTGGCTGGGACAATACAAATCAAAAGTTAAATGTCAACAATCCCAAGTCAGAATTGCTAGAAGTTCTAGCACAAACTCTAGAGATTCAAAGTGGACTGCAACTGTCACAGGGACAGCCAGATGTATCTTTCAAAACATCACAGCAAGCAGAGGAAATTTGGAAGCGCTTAGGTAAACAATATAGTGCTGGAGTGACGCGCAGCCGTATCAACTCTGCACAAGCTCTACGAGTTTCTGGTTTTTACCGCCGTAGCTTAGATATCTTGAATACAGTCTCCCAACAGTTACAAACCCAACCTGACTCACTTGAAAAAGTCACCGCTTTGCGCTCCCTTGGTAATGCCCAGCAACAATTAGGTGAGTTAGAACAATCAAAAGAAAATTTACAACAAAGCTTAGAAATTGCTCAACGTCTGCAACTGCCTTTAGAAATTAGCTTAACAGAATTTTCCCTTGGTAATACGAATAGAGTCTTAGGTAATATAAAAGACGCGATCGCTCATTACGAAAATGCGGCTTTAGTTGCATCCAACCCACTCACCAAAGTTCAAGCTCAAATCAATCAACTCAGCTTGCTTGTCGAGAATAAGAATACAGCAGATGTAAAACTTTCGGATGCAACGTCTCCACTCATCTCCACAATCCAATCTCAATTAGGAACTCTGCCTACCACTCAAGCTGGTATCTACGCACGTATCAACTTTGCTCGCACCATAAACAAAGTTGGTGACAAAAGAAACATCGCCGAAATTCTAGCCAGCAGCGTTCAACAAGCTAAAACTATAGGTGACGAGCGTGCTCAATCCTATGCACTTGGCAGTTTAGCAGAAATCTACGAGCAAAACAATCAATGGCAAGAAGCACAGAAATTGGTGCTGCAAGCATTGTTTATCGCTCAAAAAATCCATGCTTCAGATATAGCTTACCGTTGGGAGTGGCTGTTGGGACGCTTGCTCAAAGCACAGGGAAATATTGAGGGAGCGATCGCTGCTTATGACACCGCAGTCGCAACTCTTGAGTCTCTCCGCACCGATTTAGTTGTGGTAAACCGAGAGGTACAGTTTAATTTTCGTGATAGCGTAGAACCTGTTTATCGCCAGTCAGTAGAACTGCTTTTACAACAGAAAGGACAAGGAAAACCTGATTTAGATAAAGTTCGCAAGCGAATAGAAGCCTTGCAATTGGCAGAACTAGACAATTTTTTCCGAGAAGCTTGCTTGAGTAACCAATTTGTGGTATTGGACAAAGTGGTAGACCGTGATAATCCTAATACTGCCATTTTTTATCCGATTATTCTAGATAATCAGTTAGAAGTTATCCTCAAACTTCCCAACCAACCGTTGATACGTAAAACTTCTGTGGTGAGCAGTCAGGAGGTAGAGCAAGTCATTACACAAATGCGAGGGACGATAGTCGAACCTGAAGCTAGTAAGAAATTTCAAGTGGTTTCGCAGCAGCTTTATGACTGGTTAATTAAACCAGTTGAAGCTGAACTCAAAAATAGTCGAGTGAATACTCTAGTCTTTATCCCAGATGGGTCACTACGAAACATCCCAGTGTCTGCATTGTATGATGGCGCATTGTATTTAGTCCAGAAGTACGCTGTAGCCATTAGCCCAGGATTGCAACTATTTACCCCCAAACCTCTAGCGCAGGAAAGATTAAACGCTCTTGCTGGAGGGCTCTCGCAACCACCGAAGAACGAAAAGTTTGCACCACTTCCCAACGTCAAGGTTGAACTGAAATTGATTCAGGAATCAGGCGTATCGACAACGATATTATTGGATGAAAATTTCAAAAGTACAACTTTAGGAAAAAGCATCAACGCCCAACCTTTTAGAGTTGTTCACCTGGCAACTCACGGGCAATTTAGCTCTAAAGCCAAAGACACTTTCATCTTAGCAGCCGATGGACGTATCAATGTGAGTCAATTAGATGGCTTGCTCAAAAGTAGAGAGCAAAAACGAACAGAGCCAGTTGAATTATTTGTTCTGAGTGCTTGCGAAACAGCAGCAGGAGATAACCGTGCTGCATTGGGATTAGCAGGAGTTGCTATTCGAGCTGGGGCGCGGAGTACTTTAGCGTCCCTATGGCAAATTGGTGATGATTCCACTGCTTTGTTTATTAGTGAATTCTACCGTCAGTTAACTACTGGCAAAACCATCGCAGAAGCTTTACGCGAAGCTCAATTAAAGTTGCTGTCTGGTACTGAATACACTCGTCCTCTTTACTGGGCACCTTACGTGTTAGTTGGTAATTGGTTGTAGAGAAACAGTTATCATTTGAACCAAGTTTTAACTGATAACTGTTTACTGTTAGAGTTGATTTATAAAGTAAATCTTAAGTAGGGTGCGTTACGGCTTTAGCCTAACGCACCACTATTAATATGGTGCGTTAGGCGCTCATGTGATGTTTTTCGTTACAAATCATTATCTAAAAGCTGCGCCTTAACACACCCTACAAGTTGGTGATGATTCCACTGCTTTGTTTATTAGTGAATTCTACCGTCAGTTAACAACTGGCAAAACCATAGCAGAAGCTTTACGCTCAGCTCAATTAAAGCTGCTGTCTGGTTCGCAATACACTCGTCCTCTTTACTGGGCACCTTACGTGTTAGTTGGCAACTGGTTGTAGAGAAACAGTTATCATTTGAACCAAGTTTTAACTGATAACTGTTCACTGTTAGAGTTGATTTATAAAGTAAATCTTAAGTAGGGTGCGTTAGTAACGCACCACCATTAACATGGTGCGTTAGGCGCTCATGTCATGTTTTTCGTTACAAATCATATCTAAAAGCTGCGCCTAACACACCCTACAAGAATTTTATGTTTACTTTATAAATGGTCTGTTATTTCACCAGAGGAGCCGTAGCAACATTATCCAAATTGACCGATTGCAATAAACTTTGCCAATCCCAAGCAAGAGATGCATCATTAGGATTCTTGTGGCGCATTTGTGCCAGCATAGTCAGAGAATCAAACCAAATACCATTAGCCGCATAGATTGCAACCTTTTGTCGCGGATCAACTGCTGCTTGCGACTGCTGCATCACACGAGAATCCAAATTGACTCTTTGAATGTCTCCTTCTACATAAATAGGAACACTCGCTATTTGTTGCTGATTGCAACGGACTTTTAAGTACCAGCGATATGTTTTCCCGATTTGCAAGGATGCATTGGAGGGGAGAGAAACACCTATGACACTAGGCTGTGGAGGTAGTGCGATCGCATTTCTAGAAATATCGTTTCCTGCACTATCCTGTAAGATAAACTCAGCACTAACTGTTAAATCCTGAGTGTAGGGAACGTAAAACCAAAACGTTGGTCGTTCAGAGGTGGTTAGTCCCCCCACAATCCCCGAAATTGGTTTGTCTGTTTGTTTACTAACCTTTTGTTCCTCTCGCAACGGTACTAAAGCAGTGAGTGCAGTTGGAACCGCAGGACAATTATCCCGGCTAGCCATTCCAGCCCTACGCCCAGATATAGTACTTAACCGAGATGGTGTCTTTGACCAAACAAAAACTGGTCGAGAGGAGCGTTGTTGAGGTGAAGTCTTACCTTTGGTTGGTTGTACAGGCTGCTTGGTCGTTGCTGGTTGTTGAGTTTGCGCTGTTACCTTTGCTGGATAATAGGTGACGCTGCTCAAAATCAGAGCGATTGTTAGCATCCATTTCATGGACTTCACAGGGTACGTACAGTTTCTGCTTACGGCTATCGTGATCATAGTATGAGGACTTACGCATTGATAAATCTCTATATTTATGTTCTTAATAGCTTTGAGTACAGTAAGTTATGCACTTGTACTGTCAGTCTGGCTTGACATTAGACCTCTTGCAAAAATGCTTGAAATGTCATGTTGAGCGTTCGCGCAGCGTGCCGGAGGCATAGCGAAACATCTGTCGAGATTCCTCGCTACACTGCGTTTCGCGACTAATGACATTCACAACTTTTCGACTTTTGCAAGAAGTCTATTCTCCCCACGCCTATAAGGCGAGGTTATTTGCGATCGCCTCATTGACATCCGAGTAACTGCTCACATCAATTTCCAGCACCAGATCGGGTGGCGGATCGGTATTCCAATCAATGCCCTCTTTACCAGAGACAGCTTGCCAATGGTCAATATAAATAGTCCCCCCACAATCCCCGAAATTGATTTGTCTGTCTGTTTGCTAACTCTCTGTTCCTCTCGCAACGGTACTAAAGGAGTGAGTGCAGTCTCAACCGCAGGACAATTATCCCGGCTACCCATTCCAGTTCTACGCCCAGATACAGTACTTAACCGAGATGGTGTCTTTGACCAAACAAAAACTGGTCGAGAGGTACGTTGTTGACGTGAAGTCCCACCTTTGGTTGGTTGTACAGGCTGTTTGGTGTTGCTGGTTGTTGAGTTTGGGCTTGTTAGGTTGCATTACAATACGTTTGAAGCACAAAGACTAGCACAGGATACGATCAGTGACACACCAAACTTCTTCTAAAACAGCATCTATCTTAGGTGATAAACAAACAGATGTCATTGTGATTGGTAGTGGTATTGGTGGTTTGAGCTGTGCAGCTCTTTTGGCGCGGTATGGTTTTGATGTCACAGTTTGCGAAAGCCACTCAATCCCCGGTGGTGCAGCGCATGCTTTTGAGCGTGATGGATTCAAATTCGACTCAGGTCCATCGCTTTACTCTGGGTTATCCTACAGTCCTTCTGCTAATCCTCTCAGGCAAGTGCTAGATGCAATTGGCGAGGAGTTACCTTGCGTCACCTATGATACATGGGGTTGCTGTTTACCAGAAGGAGATTTTGACACCTCCGTTGGTGCTGACCAGTTTTGTGAGGTGCTGAAGCAGTTTTGTGGCAATGAGGCTATCCTTGAATGGCGCGAGTTACAGCGTGTGATGGAACCACTGGCGCGTGCTGCAACGGCAATACCGCCAGCAGCTTTGCGTCTTGATCTAGGTGCAATTATGACTGTAAGTAGATTTGCCCCATCTTTATTTCCACATATTGCAGACATCGGCAAGCTTACAGGACCATTTAGCCGGATTATGGACGGCGTTATCAAAGACTCTTTTACGCGCAACTGGCTTGACTTGCTTTGTTTTCTCCTCTGTGGACTACCAGCAGATGGAACCAGTACAGCAGAGGTTGCATTTATGTTTGCAGATTGGTACCGACCAGGTGTGGTGCTAGACTATCCGGTTGGTGGGAGTGGTGCCTTAGTTGACGCATTGGTACGGGGACTGGAACGACACGGGGGTCGATTGATGCTGAACGCTCATGTTGAGCAAATTCTTGTAGAGACGCGCCATGGCGCGTCTCCACATAAAGCGGTAGGTGTGCGTTTGCGTGGTGGTAAAGAGATAAGAGCGCGTCGGGCAGTCATTTCTAATGCATCGGTATGGGATACGCTCAAGCTGCTTCCAGAAGGGTCAGTGCCAAACCAGTTTCGCCAACAGCGAGCCAGCACACCTGAGTGTGATAGCTTCATGCATCTCCATTTAGGTATAGATGCACAAGGATTACGCTCAGACCTTGCGTGTCATTATATAGTCGTTAATAATTGGGAAGTCGGTGTTACAGCTCCTCAGAACGTCATACTGGTATCGATTCCTTCAGTTTTAGACCCCTCATTAGCACCAGCTGGAAAGCACGTTATTCACGTTTATACTCCAGGTAACGAACCTTACGACTTATGGCAGGGAATGGACCGAAAAAGTGAGGAATATGCACGACAAAAACAATTACGTGCAGAAGTGATGTGGCAAGCTTTAGAGCGAATCATTCCGGATATTCGCTCGCGTTGCGATGTCACACTAGTTGGTACACCCCTGACACATGAGCGCTATCTGCGCCGTCATAGAGGTTCATATGGTCCAGCAATTCAGGCTGGAATTGGTTTCTTCCCTGGTTCTAACACACCTCTTCCAGGACTGCTATGCTGTGGAGACTCGACCTTTCCTGGTATTGGTTTACCAGCAGTCGCCACCAGTGGGATGATGACTGCAAATACGCTCGCACCCTTACACAAGCATTTAGGAATGCTTCAGGATATTGGTTGCATTGGTTAGGTCATAATAAATTTAGGTATTATCTTTACAAAAATTTATGTATTTAACTTGGTTAGACAGCAATTCTTGGCTGGTGGAAATCGGAGGGAAACGAATACTCGTTGATCCTTGGCTAGTTGGTTCGTTAACCTTTGGTAATTTAGATTGGTTCTTCAAAGGTTCCCGACCCCAAGAACGTCCAATACCAGAGAACATTGACCTGATTTTGCTATCTCAGGGTTTGGAAGACCATGCTCATCCACCAACGCTGAAGCAACTTGACCGCAATATTCCAGTTGTCGCTTCTCCCAATGCTGCCAAGGTAGTACAGCAGTTAAATTACACTCAAGTCACAACACTTGCTCATGGGGAAACTTTTACCCTGAATCAAAGCCTTGAAATTAAAGCAACTCCTGGCTCACTGGTTGGTCTAAATTTGGTGGAAAATGGATATCTCCTCAAAGAATTGGAGACTGGCTTTACTCTCTATTACGAGCCTCATGGGAATCATTCACCCACGCTCAAGGAAATTGCAAGCGTGGATGTCGTGATTACTCCGTTAATTGATGCAGCTTTACCCTTAGTTGGTTCAATTATTAGAGGGAATAAATACGCTTTAGAAGTTGCTCAGTGGTTGCAACCCCAAGTCATGCTATCTACAGCAGCTGGAGGTGATGTGATTTTTGAGGGATTACTCAACTCTTTACTTCAGACTAAGGGAACCATTGAAGAATTTCGTTCATTACTAGAAAAGAATAATTTAGCGACACGCGTGATAGAACCATTACCGGGCGATCGCTTTGAACTGAAATTATCCAAGCGAGCATTAAATGTTTGATTAACAGACTTTAAACTTTATTCTCTTTCAAGCCGACTTAATCCGAACAGCAAAATCTGAATGTTGATGAAAAGTCAAAATGAGGAGTTGGTTAATTGCTCGTGTCATCGCTACTTGACACTCTGCAGACACCTATCCGCGCAGATACTTACTTGGATCATAGTGGTTCTGGTGAACTTGCCCTCAGCAGCACATCTTGTTAACCGTGTGCCCTACGGTTGCAAGAAAGCAGTTTTTGCTACTGGTAAACTAGAACCATCTGGTACTGTAAAAGAAGTGCACGCACCTGTAGGTGCAGTGGTCAAAGAAATCTATGTTAAAAATGGACAGCGCGTAAATAGTGGGGAACGCCTATTGAGCCTTGAGCTTACAACAGCTAAAAAGTATCAGGAAATTAAAGCCCCTGTTTCCGGTAGTATCTCTGAAGTTAACGCACATACTTCAGGTTTTATGGTCACTTCCAGCAAACCAATTCTTAAGATAATTTCTGATTATCTACTGATAGCCAAAGTGCTGCTTACCAAAAAGGATATAGGTTTTGTGAAGGAAGGAATGACGGTAGATTTGCGAATTGATATCTTGCCCTATAGCGAATTTGGTGAAATTAAAGGTAATCTGATTTGGATCGGGTCAGATGTTTTGCCACCGGATCAAATTTATAATTTTTACAGATTCCCTGCTCAGGTTCGATTGGAACAACAGTCAGTATTGATGAATGGACGAAAGATGCCATTGGCATCCGGTATGTCTGTGACTGCCAATATTAAGATTAGAGAGCAGTGCCAAAGCATCTAAATTTGATGCAGCTTAGTACGTTCTCAAAGTTCCTATGTGAACCTCACAAAAAATCGATTTTTCCAAGAAGTTTAATGCCTGGTAGGTACTTGTGCTGTTCTAAGTGCGCGGCTGCTACTGGTGAATACCCTTCAATTTCTGCGGCTACCCTCGAAGCTTTCAGTTTTCCAGCTTTCACCTGGAAATGCGGTTCAAGCGGCTGTTGAGCAAGTAACGGAGGCAGAGAGAGCTTCCCAATAATCATTCCCAGTCAGAGACTGGGAACGAGGTAACACTCTTTAGAGCCGATTTAATCGTGAGAGGGAAAGTAACCTATGAGCATTACGGTTCTGCACACTGCATCATCCTAAAATCGAGCATATATTGGAGATGTCAGTTGCAGGGATAGAAACTCTGAACTGGAACTGTAAACCTTCAACGAAAGAGCGGATAAGTAAAAACTTGATGCCTAAAATCGTAAACGCTAGTCGGGAAGTAGCAAATCAAACTCCTCTAGAGCGAGCCATTCTAGAAGCTATTGAGCAAGCTCGTTCCACTTGTGACATTCAAGGAAATGCCTCTGCTGGCTGTGCTGTAGCCTGGGATATCGTCGAAGAATTGCAAGCAGAGAAATCCCATAGACAGGCAACAGAAAAGTTTAAAACATCCTTAGAGCATTACTGTGATGAAAATCCAAATGCGCCTGAGTGTTTAATCTATGATATCTAAGTTGAGTTAAATACTGTGTTATAGGCAGCTTGAAACTCGTCGTAATATAGAAACCCGTCCGAATTTTTGAAGATTCTGGCGGGTTTTCTATTTTTTATCGCAGATTTGGCGCTTGTTAACTTAAATGAAGAACTTCAAAATCTGGAAGTTGACCTGATTTATTAACTTGTGATTGAGTAATATCATGTCCGCTCAATTAACCACAATTTCTCAGAACCCCACCCCTTTATCCCCTCCCCGCTAGCGGGGAGGGGAGGCTAAGCGCAGATAAACGCGGGGTGGGGTTCACTCTTAATTATGGGCAATTAGACGGACATGATATAAGCTGTCAGAATTTGCCGTCAAAACTGCTGCTCTTGCTCATCCAACCAAATTTCTACCAAAAGAGTTAAACCAATAAGCCAAAAAAAGCAGAATCCCAAAAACCAAAACATTCCCGTCATTAGTATCACCTCCAACCAAGGCTTTTACTTACTTACCGTAAACGTAGCCTGCGCGCTAGACTTGAACTGGTCAACTAGAGTTAACTGCAAGAAAGGTGCCGATCTTGCCATGAGGTTTGCATTTAACTAGAAGTCATTAACCGTTGCATCTACATTTTTCACAAATCAAATACGACTGCTATATCTTCACGTTATCGAAATTTTTCTGCAACTCATCCTAAGTTGAAACAAAGTTTAAAAAATAGGACTTAGAGGTCATTTATAAAGCAATACGGTTCAGTTAAGGTTGATGTGTAAAAAATCACGTGTGTAGAGACGCGCCATGGCGCGTCTCTACATCGTGTTCCTAATAAGGGTTCTGGTCTTATCTAAACCGTATTGATTTATAAAGTAAATATTAAGTAGGGTGTGTTACGGCTATGTAAGGATTTGAGCGTTTGAGATAGTAAGAATTAGCCGTAACGCACCACCACTTGGGGTGCCGTACTCTCGTTAACGCACCCTACAATTTAAGGTTTACTTTATAAATCATTTCTTAAAAATCTTATAGCGGTTCTCAATTACCTACACTACACGGTAGTAGTTCATCGCATTACTTATGATACTTGTATAACTTTGTAGTAAGGGTTTTAGTCCTAGACTCTTTGAGCGCTTAAGCGCTCACTACAAAGCCTTCAAAACAAATGCGTTCTTACCAGTAGTGGTCTGTCCCATTAATTTTGATATATCGTACGGGTCAGAACCCCGACTTCTTTAAGAAGTCGGGGTTCTTGTAACCCATGAGAATTCATCAAACAGACCAGTAGGAACACGGCATTGAACAGCCCCTACCCTGTTGTGTTTAACCTTACAGCAGGTTTATGTGTTGCAAAGATTTTTAAAATTGGTATAAAAAAGAAGTTCAATGTCGTGAGGAGAAAAGCAATGCGATTATTACTAGGTGGAGCCATTCTGAGCCTTGGATTGTTTTCGGTGATTTTTCCAGCATCTACTTTCGCTCAAGCACAACAGTCGTCCGCGTCTGAAGCCCAAGTCAACAGGATGGTAGAAGCACTGCGGCTGGCTGCACCGAAAACTGGTACTGCAAATGATGGATATTATAGTGAATGGCAAGTCAAACCAGAAACCCTCAAAGGCTGGTCCAAAACTTGTCTCAAGAAGGAAGTGACACCTACAGAGTTTGAAAATAATTCTGGCTTAGCACGCCAAGTTGTCTCGTGCATTGCACGCCGCGAGTTAAATAATCAGTTGACTGCTACTGGTAGTAATGAAACGGCGGCTGTGCGTGGCGTTGCTTGTTGGTGGATGACTGGTAACTATACAGGCTGCAACAGTGGTTTCACTGGTGATTATGTGAAAAAAGTTGCAGGCTATTACCAACAACAGCGAAAACCAGCATCTAGTACTACTAAACCCGCAACTAGTCCATCGTCGTAACTGAACTATAGAGCAATAAGGGTGTAGAGAGAAATCACTACACCCATACACTCAGTGTCCACAAACAGCTTGCATATGTAAGTCCTCAAGAAAAAGCTTTTCCTGCACCTAGAATGCTGTGAGTCAGTTCGCCTCCCAACTCCACGAGTTCGTATAGTGCTTCATCTAGATGGCGATCGCAAATTAACATCTCATTTCCTTCATCTGCGGCAAACAGTGCGGCTTTCCGCATTAACTCACGGATAAAGGCTGCACTTACCCCTTCTGTACGTGCAATAAAAGGGTCCAAATTTTCCAAGGAAAGCTTCAAACCCTTGCTATAAAGTTCAAATAATCGTTGCCGACAAGTCGCATCTGGTAACGGTATCTCAATCGCAGTATCTACTCGTCCCGGTCGTGCTGCTAAAGCAGGTTCTAGGGTTTCTGGTCGGTTTGTGGTTAGGATAAATAAGATGTCTGCATCTTCATTTAACCCATCCATCTGATTGAGCTGCTCGAACAGCACCGCATTGCAACTTTTATTCTGACTTGTTCTTTCCTCAGCAATCAAATCAACATCTTCCACAATCAGGGTTGCAGGTTGCAGCAAACGTGCCATTTCACAAGACTTTTCAATCAAACCCATCCCTCGACCTGTCAATAAAATGATTGTCCGGTCTGGCATTTGACTTGCAAGATACATTGCTGTCAGAGTTTTCCCAGTTCCTGGTGGTCCGTATAAAAGCATCCCTCGTTTTAGGTGCCGTCTTGCTGTTCGTAGTTTATCAGCTACCCGAGAAAAACCTACAGATTGTCGCTCAATTCTTTGCAGTAATCCATCAGGTAAGATAATGTCGTCACGATTCAACGACGGTAGACGGTGAAACTGCACATTCATGCCCCTTCTATCTTCACTTTCTACCAAAGAAACGACTCGTCCCCGATAAACATTGCGCTTGCGGATTGAGTTTCGTAACTGTGCGAGAAAAACTTCTGCTTGGGTACGTTCGCTTGCCATAACCTCAATGGTAATTCCCGAACGCCAGGTGTATTCACTAGCACCACGTAGCATCACAGCCAAGCGGAAATCACCATCACAAATCAGGTAAAGACCTGATTGCACGCAAGCTAGGAGTTAGTCATTGTCCAGAGGAATGTTGATATACTGTACGGAACCGGGAGTCGGTTGTACCGTTCCCATCATCCCCCCTTTATGGTTGCCAATTGGGATAAATTGACCCCCATTTGTTCGTAAGGCGTAATCACACCCAATAATTCAGCAGAACGTCCTACTTGTGCCAAATAGTCATCCATCGCAAGTTGTAAATTGGGATGGTCTGCTTTTTCAAATTGTTGAGAAATAATCGGGAGGGTTTGCGGGTCTTGGGAGAAATGTGCGCGTAACTGACTCTTGAAGAAAGATTCCTCAACTGGAGCTGAAGTTGTGACTTGGTCAAGAAACTTCTTGAAGGAAGCACCAAAGTCATTTACTGACAAGGACTCATCATCAGACATGGTAAAAAATCCCCTTTGTGCTACTTGCTAGTGACTCTCTACCAGTCAGTTTTGTTCATTGACGCTGCTATCGAAACATCCCCACCCTGTTGCAGGAATTACGGCGTTAGGTTAATGCACATGACTTGACACTCTGCTGTGATTTCATTCGCTTTTGTCGCTTGGCAATGAGTTTCTCTTTCTTTTGCTTTTCCATAACTTTACTCAAGCCAACGGCTACCATGTATGTCATTTCTGCCGCTGTTTGATATGCTAGTTTGATATCTGCTTCCTGTTGCTTGCTCATAGCCAAATTCGCCTATTGCTATTACTACTGCTTATTGCTGGTTGCTATAAAGAATACAATGGCTTTCAATAGTTACGCTTCATCCTGTAGGATCACCCAATCGGGTGATATTCAAAGAGACATTCTCAAAATCGGTAGCAGCAAAATTCAAAAAACATGAATGGCAGATTGATTGTATTTGAAGGGGTGGAAGGTTCTGGCAAAAGTAGCCAAATACAGCTAACGCAAGAATGGTTACAAAGTTTTAAGACTTCTGTCGTTGTGACTCGTCAACCAGGAGGAACAGAGTTAGGGTTGCATCTACGAAAACTGTTGTTGTCAGGTAAGTCTAACTCAATTGCAGATAGGACAGAGTTACTCTTGTATGCTGCTGACCGATCGCAACACGTTGAGCAAGTTATCAAGCCAGCTATCCAAAACGGGGCGATTGTTTTGTGCGATCGCTACACCGATTCTACCATTGCCTACCAAGGCTGGGGACGCGGTTTAGATATCAGTTTAATTGATCAGTTAAATGCGATCGCGCTCGGCGCAGTGGCGGAGCCAATCACCACATCCGGGTTACAAAGCGACCTGACTTTGTGGTTTGATGTTGATGTAGAGGTCGGACTTGCTCGCAAACGAGGAGACGAGGATACATTTGACCGCATTGAACAAGAGACCATAGACTTTCATCGTCGCGTCCAGCAAGGATATGCTCAACTGTATGCATCTTACCCACAGCGAATTGTCCGTGTTGATGCTAGCTTAAGTAAAGAAGCTGTACAACAACAGATTCAGGCAATTTTAACCTCTAGGCTGGAAGGTTGGGGCTGAGGGGTAGTAGTGGTCAACTAATGACTAATGACTAATGACTAATAACGCATTTGCACCACTTGTCGGGCAACACGCAGCAGTAGAATTACTGAAACAAGCTGTACTAAAAAATCGTGTAGCGACCGCATATCTGTTTGCGGGTCCAGAGGGTATAGGACGGAGTTTAGCAGCACGATGCTTTGTGGAATTGGTATTTGGCTCACATCAAAACCGTGTGCGACAAGGTAATCACCCAGATTTGTTGTGGGTACAGCCAACTTACCTGTATCAAGGACAACGACTAACAGCAACCGAAGCCGCAGAAAAAGGAGTCAAGCGCAAAGCACCGCCGACAATTCGCTTAGAACAAATTCGGGAAATTACCGAGTTTCTCAGCCGTCCGCCGTTGCAAGCACCAAGACACATGATAGTGTTAGAGCAAGCAGAAACAATGGCGGAAGCAGCAGCAAATGCCTTGCTCAAGACTTTGGAAGAACCCGGACAGGCGACGCTGATTTTAATTGCGCCTTCGGTTGAGTCTGTTTTGCCAACGTTGGTGTCACGCTGTCAACGAATTCCTTTTTATCGTTTGGATGCAGCAGCAATGGCTCAAGTTCTGAAACAAACAGGACATGAGGAAATTTTGCAGCATTCGGCAGTTTTGAGTGTTGCGGCTGGGAGTCCGGGAGATGCGATCGCATCTTACCAACAACTGCAAGCCATTCCCCCTGAACTCCTCAAAACCGTAACCAAAGTGCCTTCATCCTACCGTGATGCTCTCGAATTAGCCAAACAAATTGATAAGGATTTAGACACAGAAGCTCAATTGTGGTTAGTTGATTATTTGCAACAGTTTTACTGGCAGCAAAAGCGTCAACCAAGCATAATTAAACAGTTAGAACAAGCTCGTAAATCTCTGCTTTGCTATGCTCAGCCGCGCCTTGTTTGGGAATGTACACTTTTATCATTCGTTATGAGTGATTAGTTTAGTATCACTTAACCATCGCTCGTCATCTCAGTTGAATTCTTCAGAGATTGATATCTGGAACCATCTGGCATAATTGCACCTTCAAGAAAAGCACCAGTCAGTTCATTAACACTAACTTTGGCATATTTCAAATTTGCACCTGTCAGATAGGCACCCTCTAATTTTGCACCACTCAAACTGGTATATTTCAAATTGACACCACTCAGATTGGCATGGCTCAAATCTGCACAAATTAAGTTGGCATGACTGAGGTTGGCGCTACTAAAGTTCACATGGCTCAATTGAGCAAAACTCAGGTTGGTATGGCTTAAGTTGGCACCTGATAATTTTGCTCGCTTGAGTTTGGCATTGTTGAAGTTGGCATGGTTCAAATTGGCATTGCTAAGATCCGTTTCGTTCAAATTGGCTTCGCTCAGATCCGCTTTTGGCAGATGAATATTCATCAATTCTGTATTTGGAGCATCCAATCCTATCAGCGGAATACCATCTTCATTTAAATCTTGAAGTGCCAAAATTCTGGCATAGCTGACTCTGACACCGTGTGCAGCATCAATCGTGCTCCACGCTTGGTAGTGAAATTGTTTTCGGCGATCGGGTGCTTCCTTTATAAACAAAACTAAAGCAATCACGAGACTAACAGTATCAACACTGTTTACAATCTCTGAAAAAAAGGAATTGTCATCGACTATTACAAAAATGCCCTCTAATACAATGAGTGAAATAATCACAACTTGCCATGCTGGCAGTGTCCAGAAAGCATTAACAATTTTTTCTGGTATTTGCTTGAGAATTGCACTCCACTGTTGAATAAGCGATTGAGGTTGAAATGTCTGAAACTTGTGTTGAAGCTGTGTCTTGAATGCTATGGGCTGTTTTGATATTGCAGCTTTCTCATCATGAGCAGCTATTGAAGATTCTGCCTGAGCGCCTTGTAACATCTTAGCAGTGATCGCTCCAAAGGCTTTCACCCAGGCTTGCTTGACTTCAGGCGTCCAATCTGCTTGAAGATACTGTTCAAACGTTGTGAGTAAGGCTTTTCCGACCGCAGGATAGTATTTAGCAAGTGCCCCATAGCCAACGTGTCTGGCTCCCAATGCACTGAGAACTTGCCCTAGAGATTCTGGGTTACGGAGATTCTCTACAACTAAGATTAGAGCATTTAACAGCTTTTTCTGTTGTGTTACCATGTCAATGTTGGCAAACAACGGTTTCACCTCTGGGTGGGCGATAAACAAGTTCTCGTAGAAACTGGCGACGAATTCTTCAGCACGTGGCTTAATAGTGGCAAAACTCTTTTCTAGCAAATCTGCCGGTAATTCGTCCGCCTCTTTTTCTGCAACGTTAGATGCGGTTGGTGTTTCAGATGATGCAATAATCGCTGAATCCTCTAATTCAACAGCTGCATGAATTTCATTTGCACCTTTTAACATTTGATCTGCGATCGCACTAAACGCATCGACCCAAGCTTGCTTGACTTCAAAAGTCCAATCCTCTTGGAGGTACTGTGCAAACGTCGTGAGTAATGCTTCTCCCACCGCAGGATAGTATTTAGGAATAGCTCCATATCCAATGTGTCTGGCTCCCAAAGTATTGAGAACTTGTCCTAAAACCTCTGGGTTACGAAGATTTTCAACCACTAAAACAAGAGCATTCAACAGCTTCTTTTGTTGTGTTGCCATGTCAATTTTGGCAAACAACGGTTTCACTTCTGGATAAGCAGTGAATAAATTTTCGTAGAAGCTAGCAGCAAACTCATCGGCATGAAGTTTAACTCGCTGAAAACTTTCTTCTAAAAGCTCAATATTTAAAGACATATTTTCCGTAGCTCTGAATCTTTCTTTGCTAGTAGGAACTAGAAAAGTTTATATTAAAACGTCAAATTCTCTAATTCTTGCTCCACAATTGCCATAAACTCCTTCGCATCCTTGATACCCATTTTTGCTAATGCTTCCCACTCTTGAGATGTGTAATCTAAATCGTGTCCCATCACGTCTTGAGCCCAATATGGTAACCGTGATGGGTTTTCCATAAGCTGATAAGTTAACTTCAAAATTTCTGTACCAGGCGTTTTTTCTCTAACCTTTGTTGCTAAACAAAAAGAAAGTAATTTTGCTAAGTTGCTTTCCGGCGGAATCGATGTTAAAAAAGCCATGTTTTGTGCTAAGAGAAACTTGTCAATTTTCATGGAAAATACTCCTTTTCTCTACCTAAAATTTAAAATTTGCTATTCATTTTTGAGAGGTTCCTGCCACTTCTAGCAGGGTTCTTTAACAGTTACCAGTTATCAGTTATCAGTTATCAAAAATCAGTTATCAGTTATCAAGTACCCGCAGTATCAAGATGTCCCAAGTCAATCTTCTCACTGGTCACTGTTCACTGCGGCTGGTACTGTTCACTGCGGCTGGTACTGTTCACTATTTTAAAGGCTTGAGTCATGCTTGCAGAATATCCTGAACTTTGTTAAATTTGCTGTTTGAATGTTCAAAAACTTTTGGTAACTGTGCGATCGCATCTGAAACTTCACTTTGTCGTTTCAATATCAGCATTGAGCCACTCCCCTAACTAGAAGTTAGGGGATTCTGGCAAAGAGTTAAGACAATTAACTCCGAGATGACAACACTAAGAATTGCGAGAAGTTCTGCAGAAATTCCTCCATCGACAAGGTACTATCTTTGTCAACATCGCTCATGTTCCAAAACATCTTGATGTCTTCATCTTCATAGCCCAAGGCTTTAAATTTCGCCTCGATTTCAGAGACTTCCAGAACCCCATCTTGATTCTTGTCAACATCTTCAAAGACCTGAAGAAGTGCATCTCGGAACAGAGAATCAGCAACCGCCTGACGAAACTCATGTTCGAGAACATCGAGAAATGTCCCCTTTGATGTTTCTGCAAGCCACGGTTCGAGTACCGTAGAACGCAGTACGGTGATAGACGAGCCTGTTGCTCCAGATACTCCTAGTAGACGCTGCTTATAGTGTTCGATGAAAACTTCACCGTAATGAGCAGCGTCAAAATCTGTAGTACTGACGATGAGCCTATAACCGTAAATATCCTCACCTGGGTCAATGCTGAGTTTCTCATAGATAGCCCTATTAAGGCGGTTTGCCAGAGTTAAATCTGTGTTGAGCGAGCCATCCGGATGTTTGAAATTAAACGCGTAGGTGATAATATTTTGGTCTGGACCGATTTCTGAAAGCAGATGCAGGGCTTCTTTGTCCGCCAAGAGTTGATCATTACTTGCTTTATCGATTCTGTCCTGAATGAATTGAATTTGTTGCGCTACATCAGAACCGGAAATTTCTGCGGGAAGTCGAGGGACGGGAACGATAACGAAACGGTCTTCAGGACGCGCCATACACAACAGTCGCGCATAAAGTTTCTTACAATTAAACAGAGCCTTGCCAATGATTCTGCCGTATCCACTCTTTGTGGGGCGAATAACTTTGTGGCTGAGATATACAGAAGCAGCCGCAGCTCCTGGCTTTGACCCCTCCAAGCCATAGATGCCAACCGTGGGTTCTGCTTCGCCGTGGTACATATAGGGAGCAGCGAATGTCACCAAATCCCGCATTGCGGAATTGCGGTAGCACAACGCCCCGGCTGGGTATGGAATGTAGCCGGATTTATGAGGGTCTACCGTTATCGAATCAGCATTTCCCAGAACTTGGAACTGCTGAGTGACATACGAACTTAATCCAATCTCAGTAATCAGTTCTTCTTTTGTCTTAGTCAGCTGTGGTGTGTTAGTCTCATCTTCGCGAAGAAGGGTGGCGAAATAACCGCCCCAAGCCGCATCAGCATGAACGGTAAATTCTAGTCCTTGGGAGCGCAACTCTTCTCGCAGCTCAAGAATATTCTTCAGGGGGTCAGTTGCACTTTCTTCGGTGCTTCCCATGACAGAAACCACTGTATATACCGGTCTACGCTCTTGCAGGCAATCTTGAAGAATCTTTTTGACTTCAGTGAAACTCATCCTGGCATCTTCATCTACAGGAACGTCAATCAGGTTCGTCGCTCCAATTCCCAGCAATGCCGCTGCCTTTGGAAATGAGTAGTGTTTCGTTGCTGGTACTAGGAACACAGGCGAAGACTTGATGTCGCTCAGGAAGCGGCGTGAAAACTCCGCCATTCCAAGGTTTTGCAGTGAATACTTAGATAGGACATCTGTTAGGGTTTCGCTCTTAATCTGATACTCCTTATACAGACGAGTCGGCAATGCCACGATGTCATCACCTTTGAGGTTGAGCACTGACCAAGTGTCTAGTTCAATCAGAGGTTTTGACCCACCGGTGGGCAGGGAAATACTGATATCTTTTGCAGCTTTTAGTGACGGTTCATTTTGCAAAGCTGCTTGCAAGGCAAGGGGATAAAATTTCAAGTTTCTTGCTGCCCAAATCGCCTCAATGTTGGCAACAGTTCCACCACAAGTGATGTGTCCCCAAGGGCGAATCGCCCCTTTTTCGATTTCTGCCTCATCTGGTATGCTGTATCCCAGCATTCGGCAAAGGTCGTCTCCTACCAAGATTTCCAAAAGCGTTGTTGCCGTTGACCCTTCAAAAGCCACATTGTTGGGGTTGTACAGCATTGCCGCAAAATAACCTAGGATAGATGGCATTGTCGTATCCCAGTTCATGTGCCCTTGATAGCGCATACTGAAGAACGGTACAGACTTCTTCAAAAACGCTAACAATGAACGGTAACTCTCCTTGAGAGTATCAATTGCCTCTACGTAATCTGACTGTCGCTTAACTTGCTCGGTGATGTGAGTTGGATCGCCAGGATGAAAGTTTCGACGCCAAAACGCGTGGTCACGAATCGCTTCTACGATTAAACGCTCAAGTTCATCGGCATTTTCTGCTTTTGTTCCTAAAAACCATGCTTCAACTGAACGAGTTCCCAGACCTTCAAGATGGGGTACTTCTCCAAATTTGAAGAATTTGTTTAGCCCGTTATTCTTACCTAAACCATTATTTTGAGAACCGTTGTTATGAGAGTTGTTGCTCATTTTTTCACCTTTTGTGTAAGTTTTGCAGGCAACTGCCTGGACACCAGTCATTCATGACCGAATAATCCGCAATTGGTATTTAAATTGTGGAAAATAATGACGAATTACGAATTATCAATGACGAGTTTGCTTGTCATGTTTCATCCTCAGCTAAAGTCATCAGTGGATTTTTCAAGAAAGAGAGATTTCTACCAAATAGCAGTCAGCCTTCAGCAGTTAGGTAAACGCTAATAGTTGATAGTTTTCATCTGTATACACTGTTTGAATACAAGCTGGTATTAGCTACATATCTAGACTCAGTGCTAGGCAAATGTCAAAATTTTTATCTTTATCGTGAGCTAGTGTGCTAATTCTAGCTGGACACAAGAATTTTGGTAATTGAGGCATGAATTTACATCTGAGATATTAACTTATTTTTATTTCAATAGGTAGATGCGTCGTACAAAATCCTAAAAAAAATTAATAAAAAACTTGTCCCGCTTTTCCTACTTTTCTTACTTGACAAAATTCAATTTCTTTAAATTAGTACTACTATGTGCTGGTTTTCCTTGCTTTTACATAAATTTTTCAAACTTTTCCTACCCTCTTCCACCTTGAAACCTCCCACTTTGGCAAAAAAGTAGGAAAGGTAGGAAAGGTAGGAAAAGCAGGAAAATAAAAAATATTTAGTTCACGTCTTGCACCACGTGAGAACTGTAAAGTCTTGCCTATGCAATCTACAGTCCACAAGAAAAGGGCTTATTATTATCTACATTGTTTGACTGGTAATAGTCCCAATAGGCTTTACAAATGCACAAATGAGATGGTAGATTTTTTTTTACTCGTTCCCCTACCTCGTTTAGGAACGCTACATAGTTATCTGCAACCTTCAATCTGACATATAAAAACTATTCAACTAACTCATTTAGCCAAAAAATGTTTTGATATTGACGAAGGAAATAGAAGATTTCCAGGAAGTTCAAGATAACAGAAAAATCATAGTGATAGATTCGTGTTCCACAGTTGCTGTAAAAAAGGTAATTTGTATAGAAATGCTCGAATTATCTGTTCTTTTGTTAATACATGACTTAAAATATTGTTCCACTATTGTTCCACTACGAAAATAGTGCATTGTGTTAGGCTGCCCCCAAGGGCACTGGCACGTGTGCGATTGGCTTTGCCACTGCGCTTTGCGCAATCGCCTAATTCATACCTTGATTCAGCAACGCTATCTTCACAGTACTTTTTTTCCACATTGTTAACAGGTAAATATCAAATTTAACTTTCTAGATTCACACCAAAGATGAACGCAAATAATAACCTAGAATCGTCTGTTTCACAGCTCCAAGAAAAACAGCCCAGCATACGCGAAAGATTCTTCAATAAGCTAAAGACCGAACATCCAAATCTGCACGCTTTATATGTCACAAGTAATGTAATACTCATCTGGAGTGGCTTCATCCTCATCTTTGACTCATGGGCTCAAGGAACAAATTTGATGGCAGAACCAACCCCAGAGATTGCTATACAAGTGCCTATTCGTCACTTTTGCTTATTATTGCTGGGTCTAGCAATGCTCTTGCTGGATGACTTATCCTTGTATGATCTAGTAATGATGAGGAAAACTCATTCAGAAAAAAATCTTGAGGAGATGGATCTCAGGGAAAAGTTTTTCCACAACTTCAAAATCCAGTATCCCAACCTGGCAACTATTTATACCTTGATGGGGGTCATAATTACTTGGACTGGATTATGGGGTTTGACTTGGGATATCCCTGTTCAACCATTATGGCGATCGCTACTGACAATTCTTGTTGGCTTCCTTCTGCTCTACCTTGACGATTTCAGATTGGACGAAATCTAGAGCCAATTTATACTTTTTCTGAAGGTTAGCTAGGGTTGACCAAGAAAGAACGATAGATACAGAACTCAGGAATCAGAATATTAAACGCGTTTTTGGGTAAGAATTAAGAGTTCTGGTTCTGAGTATTGGTCTGGTGTCCCCGGATTTATCCGTGGAGATAAAGAAAGTTTTTTCCTTTCTTAAATCCCCCGGATTCCATCCGTGGGCATATTCTGATTACTGCATTCTGTGTTCTGTGTTCTTCTTAAGTAAACTTTGCGCCAACTTAATCAGCAACGCCGACTATTTCATCGCCCGATCTTGTTCATGAGAAAGATTTTCCAAAGCTTCACGAGTGCAATTACCTTCTCCTACCTACTTTTTTCCAATAATCCCGGACTAGCCCAGACTGCTCCAACCAATATCATTGCCCCTGAAGAGATAGCAGAAACCATCTCCCAAGCACAGGCTGACTCGACTAACTTAGTTGGTCAAGTGACCTCAGTGAGCCAACTAGCAGATGTGCAGCCTACAGACTGGGCTTTCGGCGCACTCCAGTCTCTAATTGAGCGCTATGGGGTGATAGCAGGTTACCCCAATGGCACATTCCGGGGTAACCGAGCAATGACGCGCTATGAATTTGCCGCCGGTTTAAATGCTGCCCTTGAGCGGATCAATGAACTCATCAGAACGGGAAAGGAGGATTTAGTTTCTCGTGATGACTTGGCGACGTTGCAACAACTTCAACAAGAGTTTGCCGCCGAGTTAGCAATGTTGCGGGGACGGGTAGACGTTTTGGAAGCCAAGACGGCAGAAATAGAGGCAAATCAGTTCTCCACAACCACCAAGCTAACTGGTCAAGTTATCATGACAGTGAATGCCGGAGGATTTGATGGGGAACGCATCATCAGCCCTACAGGTGAAGAGATTACTCGTTCTGACCCGAATCCTACGGTGGCTTACCGAGCTCTGGTAGAGTTGAATACCAGCTTCGTTGGTACAGACCTGTTGAAAATTGTTTTCGACACAGGTAGCGATGCCGGTGAAGACAATCCCGCAGGATTTCTAGAGCCGTCTTTCGGTAGTGTCCAAGACTTCTCGGTTTCACCACCCGTTGACAACCAATTCATACTGGATCTGCTGTACTACACCTTTGAGCCGTTTAAGAACTTCACAGTGTCTGTTGGACCTAATATTCGCACTATCAGCTATTTTGACCGTAACAGCTACGCTTACTTAAGCTTTCAAGACTTTAGCACTCAGGCATTTATCAACAACTACATTCTCGCCCCTCTCAATGGTCCAGCGGCAGGTGCAGCAATTGACTGGAAGCCTGGCTCAGGACCGTTTTCAGTGCGGGCTTTGTATGCAGCATCAGATGCAGCCAACCCAGGCGATGAGGGATTTATCCCTGGTGTAGCGTTGTTTGTTCCCTTGCTGTATCCTGATGGAGGTGGCGACCAAGGTTTGTTTGGCGACACGTATCAGGGTACAGTTGAACTGGAATATGCGCCCTCGAAAGCTTTTGCCCTGCGCCTCCAGTACAGCGGCGGCGAATTATTTGACAACCGCTATGACGTATTCGGAGTAAATTTCGAGTTAGCTCTTTCACCGAAATTTGCTATTTTTGGTCGTTATGGCTACGGTAGCTACAATAACACTGCCTTTGGCGACATCAAACCCAACTACTGGATGGCGGGAGTGGCGTTTCCAGACTTGTTTACCCGAGGTGCTTTAGCTGGTATTGCCGCAGGTCAACCCTTTATTGTTAGTGAGATTGGGAATGCCACTCAAACCAACTTTGAAGCATTCTACAACTTTCCTGTCAGTAACAACATCCAAGTCACGCCTTTGATTCAGGTTATTACCAATGCTTCCAACCAAGAGGCAAATGGTACGATTGTCACTGGCACGTTGCGAACAGTTTTTTCTTTTTAAAGATGATATTTCTGAAGGATGATAAATCTCTTCATTCTTTTCTTTTCTCGATTTAGAAGGATATACAACTTCAGATGACTGGTAGAGACGTTATGTGTAGCGTCTCTACCTTGAAAGCCAATTGAAGAAGAATTCAGAATTCAGAAGTCAGAATCAATTCGATGGGGATTGAGACCCCAACCAATTGTAGACACCGTGTAGACGGTGGGGATTTAAACCCCTTTACTCATCCGCCAGTCGCACAGAAGTTCATTCTGACTTCTGGCTCCTGACTTCTGAGTTCTTTTTGTTAAATTAATGTTGTCAAATGTTGCACTAACTGTGGTGCTTGCACCACACCCTCAATTCGCTCCACTGGCTGACCCTGCTTAAATAGTACCAGCGTTGGTAGAGCATAAATTTCATACTGAGATGCTAATTGTGGGTACTTCTCAGTATCAATTTTGACAACTCGTATGCGTCCTTGAAGTTGAGCGTTGACTTGGTCTAAAATTGGACTCATCATGTGACAAGGTCCACACCAGTCAGCGTAAAAATCCACCAATACAGGTACATCAGAACCAGACAGCATCTCTTCAAAGCTGTTGAATTGTTTTTTCGTACTCATGTGATACGCACCAGTTTTGTATTGTTTGTTTTCAATAGTAGTTCCCAAGAGCATTTATCTGTGTCATCTCCTAGATTGTTTTTATTGTTGGCGCACAATCACCCTATGATCATTAGCGCAATGACACTAAAGAGGAATATTCATGGAACTATTGCCAGAAGATTTGCAGAGTTTGCGCGGACAGGTTGCTATTGTCACGGGTGCTTCAAGGGGAATTGGGCGAGCGATCGCACTAGAATTAGCCAAACTGGGAGCAAACGTAGTTGTCAATTATGCCAGTTCTAGCAATGCAGCCGAAGAGCTCGTCGATACAATTACAAAAGCCGGAGGAAGTGCTATTGCACTGCAAGCTGACGTTTCTCAAGCCGATCAGGTAGAAGCGCTAGTTAACACGGTGATGGAAAAGTTGAATCGCGTGGATATCTTGGTCAACAATGCAGGTATAACTCGCGACACGCTTCTTTTACGAATGAAACCAGAAGACTGGCAAGCCGTGATTGACCTCAATCTCACTGGTGTGTTTTTATGCACTCGTGCTGCTAGTAAAATCATGCTCAAGCAACGTTCGGGACGGATTATCAACATTACCTCCGTTGCTGGACAAATGGGCAACCCCGGACAAGCCAATTACAGTGCCGCTAAAGCAGGTGTCATTGGGTTCACCAAAACCATTGCCAAAGAATTTGCCTCTCGTGGCATCACCGTTAACGCCGTCGCTCCTGGTTTCATCGCCACTGACATGACAAGCAATACCAAAGCTGAAGAGATTCTTAAGTATATCCCTCTTGGTCGCTACGGTCAACCAGAAGAAGTCGCTGGGATGGTGCGCTTCCTCGCCGCTGACCCCGCTGCTGCTTACATCACCGGACAAGTGTTTAACGTTGATGGCGGAATGGTCATGGCGTAGCCGAAGAGTACGGGGAGTAGGGGAAGTAGTGGAAGAAAATACTTCCTCATCCCCCTCATCCTCCTCATCCTCCTCATCCTCCTCAGGCTGCTCGTATCCTTTGCAAAACAATGAAGCCCAAAAAGCAGATGATCCCTATGGTAGTGATAAGCATCTGTATCAAGGTCATGTTTTGTAGTCTCATCGCCAGCAAGTTACAAATCAAGGTAATTGACCAAAGAGTCAGCGCGGCGTGGCGTTGAGAGAAGCCCCAAGCTAGTAAGCGGTGGTGCAGGTGGTCTTTCCCAGGGGTGCTGAGAGGATTTTTGCCCGCCATAAGCCGCCGAACAAACACTTGAGTCGTGTCGAGTACTGGTAACAGCAAAAACAGAACCGGTGCTACTAAAGAGACAGCGGTGGGTGCTTGGAGGTTACCTAAAATACTCGTAGCAGCTAGCACATAACCGAAAAAGTAGGCTCCGGCATCACCCATAATGATGCGCGAAGGGTGGAAGTTGTGGCGCAAGAAGCCCAACGCCGCACCAGCCAAAGCTGCTAGAACTAACGTTGCTGCCGCACGATTAGGAACTTGAGCGGAAACAGCTAACAAGCTCATGGCGGTGATAAAGCTGACTCCTCCCGCCAAACCATCCATACCATCCATTAAGTTGACAGCATTAGTAATTCCTACTACCCACAGTACTGTTAGTAATACTGATAATGTAGAGTCAATGGGAGTACCAAAAGAAACTTCAATAGTGATACGATTAGCAACCAGCAACAGAGCCGTGAGAACCTGAATTAACAATCGAACCAGAGGGGGTAAACCAAATTGGTCGTCGATAAAGCCCACAAGAACAAGTATCGAACCCCCTAGAAGAATCGTCTGTACTTCAGCCAGTACCCTTTCGAGTTCGATAGGTCGTAAGAGACTAGCTAGTACCACTGCGGCAATCACTCCTGCATAAATAGCCAGACCCCCTGCATTAGGCAAAGGTTCTCGGTTGAGACGTCGCGCGTTAGGTTGGTCAGCCCAACCAACACGCAAGGCAAATTTGCGGACTGCCGGAATCAAACGCCAAGTTACACTACAAGCTAAAAGGAACGTAAATACTACTGCCAACCAGCCGGAACCGCTAGGGTCAGCAATACCAAGGGACCGAAGGGAGCTGTATATGTTCATCTCCCGATTTAACTATGATTGCCAATGTGCATAAGCATCAACTGTATATTAATCATTTTTTTCCTAACTATTTGTAACCTTATAAAAAGTTGCTTCTAATATAGAGTCATTCCGGAGGAAAGAATATCGAGGGTAGGGGGAAAGGCAGCCTTCATCCTGTCAACAATCACGCTCAAACACCCAATTTACCGTCGTTTTAGACCCCCCAACCCCCGAACCCTTGAGGGCTAAAATTTTATTTTCCCTGAAAACCGGGGGAATTAAGGAGAGCGAAAAATGCTCAAATGCTTGTGAGTAATGCCTTTTGGCTTAAGTTGACACCAATGGGCAGCCTTGCGCCGTTAGGGGAATAGGGTATAGGGTAAAGAAATTATTTTTTTATTTTGTACTTGGAATTTTGAATTGTCACCCGCCCTACACCCCAAACCCTAAAATCATTTCTTAGAATCCAAGTTGGTATGAATAAGTTGAAGTCATTAGCACTCAGCGGTCAAGAGTGCTAAATTGTCTATTGGAAGCGCTAGAGAACACCAAACATGGCAAAAATTGTTTCATTTAATGAAGATTCGCGCCGGGCGTTAGAACGAGGCATTAATGCTCTTGCTGATGCCGTGAAAATTACCTTAGGACCAAAAGGTCGCAATGTTCTGTTAGAGAAAAAATTTGGTGCACCCCAAATTGTCAACGATGGTATCACCGTTGCCAAAGAAATTGAACTCGAAGACCCTTTAGAAAACACTGGCGCAAAACTCGTCCAGGAAGTGGCGTCGAAAACCAAAGATGTGGCTGGAGATGGCACCACCACTGCGACTGTGTTGGCGCAGGCGTTGATCAAAGAAGGTTTGAAGAATGTCGCCGCAGGTAGCAACCCGATTGCCCTGAAGCGGGGAATCGACAAAACCGTCGAGGCGTTGGTGCAGGAAATTGCAGCAGTGGCAAAGCCAGTAGAAGGTGCGGCGATCGCCCAAGTTGCCACAGTCAGCGCGGGTAACGACGAAGAAGTCGGCAGAATGCTGGCTGAGGCGATGGACAAAGTCACCAAAGACGGTGTAATCACCGTTGAAGAATCCAAGTCTCTGACAACGGATTTAGAAGTTGTTGAGGGGATGCAGATAGACAGGGGTTACATCTCCCCCTACTTCATCACCAACAACGATCGCTTGACTGTAGAATTTGAAAATGCCCGCATTCTGATTACCGATAAGAAAATCAGCAACATCCAAGATTTAATTCCAGTTTTGGAAAAAGTCGCCCGTTCCGGTCAACCTTTGCTGGTTATCGCCGAAGATGTGGAAGGGGAAGCTTTGGCAACTTTGGTTGTGAACAAAGCGCGGGGAGTGCTGAATGTCGCCGCCATTAAAGCCCCTGGGTTTGGCGATCGCCGCAAAGCATTGTTGCAAGACATTGCCATTCTCACCAACGGACAGCTGATTTCCGAAGAAATTGGTTTAAGCTTAGATACCGCTTCTTTGGAAACCCTGGGAACTGCCCGGAAAATCACGATTGACAAAGAAAACACCACCATCGTCGCTGCTGGTGACTCCACAAAAGCAGACGTGGAAAAGCGAATTGGTCAAATTCGCAGACAACTCGAAGAAAGCGATTCAGAATACGATAGAGAAAAACTGCAAGAACGCATCGCCAAGCTGGCTGGTGGAGTTGCGGTGATTAAAGTGGGTGCGGCAACAGAAACCGAACTCAAAGACCGCAAACTGCGGATTGAAGACGCCCTCAACGCTACCAAAGCGGCTGTGGAAGAAGGTATCGTTCCTGGTGGTGGAACAACCTTGATTCACTTGTCCAAAAAGGTGCAAGAGGTGAAAAACAGTCTTAACGCCGAAGAACAGATTGGCGCTGATATTGTAGCGCGATCGCTCGAAGCCCCATTGCGTCAAATCGCAGACAATGCTGGTGCTGAAGGTTCTGTGATTGTCGCCAGAGTGCGAGAGAGTGATTTCAACGTTGGCTACAACGCTGCTACTGGCGAATTTGAGGACTTGATTGCTGCTGGAATCATCGACCCCGCAAAAGTCGTGCGTTCAGCTTTGCAAAACGCTGCTTCTATTGCTGGAATGGTTTTAACCACCGAAGCGATCGTCGTTGAAAAACCAGAGAAGAAACCTGCTGGCGGTGCGCCTGACATGGGCGGCATGGGCGGCATGGGTGGCATGGGTGGCATGGGCGGCATGGGCATGATGTAGTCCCGGTTTGCCATTGTTTGCCATTTTGTAGTCCAGTAGGGTGGCAGTAGCCACCCTACTTTACAGTTCTTGTGGGGTGGACATCTTGTCCGCCCTGTATTTATAGCAGCAGTTCTCAATTAAGTGCAATACAAGTTTTTAATGCTCGTCAATAATAAGTCTTGAATTTACTAAATTATCAGAGGTAGGTAGTAAGGATGAATGCAGAACAAGAATTATTAACAAAATGGCGTTCCCTTCCACAAGACAAGCAAGAGGAAGTTTTAGATTTTGTCGAATTTCTTTACGTTAAAAACTCTGTTAATAAAGCCTCGTTGGGAGAACGTTTACGGCAGATTCGCTCTAGAATTGTTGCTGATGGTGAACCTTTATTAAGTCGAGATGAAATAGAAAAAGAAATTGCTAGTCGTCGTGGAGGATTACAGGAAACTGACACATGAAGATAACTTTTATTGATTCTGGAGTGCTAGTAACTGCAGCGCGTGGTGTGGGAGAAGATTCAGAGAAAGCTTTGGAATTTTTAGCAGATTCAAGCCGCGAATTTGCTTCAAGCGAATTTATCAAAATGGAGGTAATACCTAAAGCAATTTACAATCGAAAAACGGCAGAAGCTGAATTTTATCAATCATTCTTTGGTGCTGTTACTTACTGGGCTAACGATATAGAAAAAGTAATACAAGAGGCTTACCAAATTGCTGCTCAGTATGGTTTAGCAGCTATGGACGCGCTTCATGTAGCTGCGGCGTTGTCAGTTGCTGCAGAGGAATTTGTAACAACTGAGAAAAAAACAAAGCCTATGTTTAGAGTATCTAGTCTTAAAATAATTTCTATTTTTGATTAATATTTTATTGTCGCTATTCTAGAGCAATGTCTAAAGGATAAAAGAAAACACTCCTCCTGAAAACTACCAAGAGTTTCCGTCCCCTTGCGGGGAGATGGTTTTGTAAAGCTTTTTCTTTTTTCCCTTTTTAGGGGTGAAAACCAGGAGTTTCCGTCCCCTTGCGGGGAGATGGTTTTGTAAAGGAAAATACTTCCGAAGAAGCTAAATGGGCTATAAGAGTTTCCGTCCCCTTGCGGGGAGATGGTTTTGTAAAGAATACTGGTAAGTGGTAGATCCTATTATCTTCCCACGTTTCCGTCCCCTTGCGGGGAGATGGTTTTGTAAAGCATTAGCTTTTATTTTCCAGATCAGGCAGATATTGTTTCCGTCCCCTTGCGGGGAGATGGTTTTGTAAAGAATCCACAGGGATACTGGAACGCGAGAGTTGTGTGGAAGAGTTTCCGTCCCCTTGCGGGGAGATGGTTTTGTAAAGTGAAAGGGGAAGTCTAGTTTACGATGTAGAGAAGGGTTTCCGTCCCCTTGCGGGGAGATAGTTTTGTAAAGGCGGTGCTTTCGCCGTTGGCTTGCCAGAAGGAAAAGGTTTCCGTCCCCTTGCGGGGAGATGGTTTTGTAAAGGATTATTTTGTTGGAAACTAAAAGCGAACAAATATCTCGTTTCCGTCCCCTTGCGGGGAGATGATTTTGTAAAGGTGCCTACAAGCAAGCTTCCGTCGAAGATGCTAAGTTTCCGTCCCCTTGCGGGGAGATGGTTTTGTAAAGCTGACTTGGCATTAGCTATAACAGCAGTAGGAAAAATAATGTTTCCGTCCCCTTGCGGGGAGATGGTTTTGTAAAGTTGCTATCATCGCCATGGGCGCAACTATCACAATAGTTTCCGTCCCCTTGCGGGGAGATGGTTTTGTAAAGAATTTTTGCGTTTTTCCAGCTGCTCGAAACTTTATCGTTTCCGTCCCCTTGCGGGGAGATGGTTTTGTAAAGGTTAGTTACCTTTCATGTACACCATTACTAGGTAAAAACTTTATCGTTTCCGTCCCCTTGCGGGGAGATGGTTTTGTAAAGCATCAAAGATGTTTTTTGCTTTTGTTTGGAGGATTATTAGTTTCCGTCCCCTTGCGGGGAGATGGTTTTGTAAAGTTCAGAACTTAGTGTCGCTAGTTGTTTACCTGGAAGGGTTTCCGTCCCCTTGCGGGGAGATGGTTTTGTAAAGCTGCACCCGCAGCTACCGTAATAGCGCAAGTACAGAATGTTTCCGTCCCCTTGCGGGGAGATGGTTTTGTAAAGTGAAAAACCAACTAGACAAACAAGGGGTCAATAGCGTTTCCGTCCCCTTGCGGGGAGATGGTTTTGTAAAGGCAATAAAAACATTGCTGATGCTAACGCGGCTGCAAGTTTCCGTCCCCTTGCGGGGAGATGGTTTTGTAAAGTACTGCTTTTGTTGTTGGTTTTTGCGGTATCTCTTCAGCGTTTCCGTCCCCTTGCGGGGAGATGGTTTTGTAAAGACAAGATAAAAATTAGGATTAACTTGATCTTTATCGTTTCCGTCCCCTTGCGGGGAGATGGTTTTGTAAAGATGCTAAGACATCGCAAGAGGAAGTGATTGGACGCGTTTCCGTCCCCTTGCGGGGAGATGGTTTTGTAAAGAGCTCAGATAAAAATTCAGATAAATCAAACTACAACGTTTCCGTCCCCTTGCGGGGAGATGGTTTTGTAAAGTTGTTCAGGGTTCAGTCAACCCAGATGAATACTACGGTTTCCGTCCCCTTGCGGGGAGATGGTTTTGTAAAGGTCAAAGGAGGATAATTCTTTAGAGCCTATTCATGAGTTTCCGTCCCCTTGCGGGGAGATGGTTTTGTAAAGGAAAGCAAAATCCTACTGGCTAAACCAAACAAACTAGTTTCCGTCCCCTTGCGGGGAGATGGTTTTGTAAAGGAGGAGAAAAAGAAAGAGAAAAACATAGTATTCTTGTTTCCGTCCCCTTGCGGGGAGATGGTTTTGTAAAGAGTTCGCTCAGGAGACCTTACTGGGAGCGGCTTTCAAGCGCCAAATCGACACCACTTTTTTTATTGTCAATAAACTGGCTTTTGTTGCGACTAGACTTTCGTTTTGTCGTCCAAAACCCTTACTACAAGAGCAATCGACACCAGTCAACGAGATTATGCGGTTTTCAAGGATCGGGAGAGTGGTGTCGATGAGTTTCAACACACCTCTTTAAAACTAGAATGTGTTAGCCCTACTTGTCAAGTTTGTGACCAAGCCAATACTAAATTGCCAAATTTTCCTTCGCCCACAAAGCAGCTTGAGTACGATCGCGTAACCCCAACCGTCCCAAAATTTGCGTTACGTAGTTTTTCACCGTCCCTTCAGTCAGATGCAGCGTTTGGGAAATTTCCCGATTATTTTTACCTTCAGCAATCAGAGTCAAAACTTCTAATTCGCGTTCACTAAAACGTTGCTGTGGGGTATTTGGCTTCACAGCACCCGGAGGACGCAACTGAGCAAAGACTTTCGGCGCAATAGTCGGACCAAGTTGACAATGTCCTTGATCGAGAGTGCGAATTGCCGTTGCGAGTTGTGCGGAAGGTGTACTTTTAAGAAGATAGCCGAGTGCGCCTGCTTGTAGTGATTGCCAGATATACTCGTCTTCGTCAAAGGTAGTTAGCACAAGAATTCTAATCCAAGGAAAGGATTGATGAATTTCACGAGTTGCTACAACCCCGTCACACACAGGCATTCGCACATCCATGAGAATGACATCTGGTTGTAGGGTGTGGGTAAGAGCGATCGCTTCTTTCCCATGACTCGCTTGTCCAACGATTTCCAAATCCTCTTCTAACGCCAGCAAGGAGGCTAATCCTTGGCGAAAGAGTGGTTGGTCATCTACAAGCAATAATCGAATCATCTTAAGTAATTTTAGATTTTCGTTTTGGATTTTAATTTTAAATTTACTTGGCACGCTCGTTTTGACTTTGCCCAAGCCTAAAGGCAGGGCATTCACTCTTGAGTTCTGCCGTATTTCTTAGCTATTTTACTGTCGGGCGAAACGTATATCAGTTAGGGTAACAAAAAATAGGTGTCCAACCTAACAATAATCTCAATATTTTTATACGTTTGTTGTACAACACTTGCGATCGCTTGTATAAGATAATTTGGGCGATTATAAGTTGGGATAATAACGCTAACTAGAGAGTGTTGCGAATCAAGATTTAGCGACATAGTCTTAAGTGGATGGAAGTGTCGCTTATCATTGTCGTAGCTTAAATTGTTGATGTTCTGAGATTTACCGAAAATTCGCAAAACTTTTACAAACTTGAAAGCAAAAACTCCCTTTTTTGACCTAGCAACCTCGCGCGCCGCATGGCGGGTGGGGAATGGGAGCATGCGGAGTTAAAGTGGAATTATGGCTTGAATTTGAGTTCCCTCACCAAGACTACTCTTAATCTTTAGTTCCCCTCCCAAAATGTGAACTCTCTCCTGCATTCCTCGCAGTCCAAAACCTGTGTGAGGTGCGCTGGCTTCAAAGCCTTGTCCATTATCAGTTAGTTTTAGAATAATCGCATTGGGTGTTTGATAACCTTTGAGACTGACAACACTAGCGGAGGCGTGTTTTTGAATATTCGTTAGTCCTTCCTGCACAATACAATAAAGTTGGTGGCTAGTTTGAACAGGTAATTGCGGAAGTTTCACATCGAGCTGAATGACAAATGCTTGGTTTCGTCCAACTTGTTCCACCAAGGTACTGAGCGCTTCATTAAGATTAAAATTAGTCTGTCGCATTGTTTGCACAGACCGCCTGACTTCAGATAAGCACTGATTGGTTAAATCTTTGGCAATATCCAAAGACTTTGCAGCTTGAATAGGATCGCGTTGGTACAATTTTTGAGCGAGTTCCAATTGCACATCCAATGTTGTCAGAGAATGTCCCAAAGAATCATGTATTTCACGAGCAATGCGAGTTCGTTCCAAAGTTGCAGCTAAGGTTTCTACCTGTTGGGTGAGAACCTCTGCTTTTTGTCTACTTTTTTGCTCTGCAATGATCACAAAGGCAAATAAAATAACAAAGGTACTAGCTGCTAAGTAGCTACTAGTGTCATTGATAATATTCCTGCTAATTGTAGAATTTACGTCATACAACCGAGCGATACGTTGAGTAATATGGGCACGCTCAAACTCAATGATTGAAGGTAAAGTGCAAAGCCGGACAACATTCCAAAGTATTCCAGTGGCGATCGCAGTTATGACTATTTCTTGACGCTTAAGTAAAAAGCAGGCTTTTGTTAGTACAAGATACAGTAACATATCTAGCCGCCAATTGACTGCTCTGGCAAACATGATTGGTAATATTTCTAATAATATATAAGCTCGTCTTTGCCAAATTGGGCGATTCATTGGCAATAGAAAACTTAATAAAGTCGATACACTCAAAGACGCAAAAATAACATAAGTCGGTATAAGTTGGGACGCATAAACATCTTTAGGGCGATTCACTATTATGAGGAAAAAGTAGACAACCAAAAGCGTCCACTCTACATATTGCAAAGTCCGACGGATAGAAGAAGTTGTGGCGATTGGATTCATTGGAGTCTATCGCGTGAAGTAACAGGGGAAATCAAAACATACAGCACATTGTTCGTGCATGAAGTACAATGTTCTTGTCTAAAAACCAGACATAAAGCCCTTTTTACAGATGACGGATGACGGATGACGGATGATTCTGCTGTATCTTGGGCAGGCTTGCCATCATGAAAACATAACATTTGTCATCAATACGCATGATTTTATATGAACTTTTTATACATTATAAGTAGAAAGATGACACTAGTACAGCAGGGCGTGAATAATACCGAATTGCGTTCATAGCTGCAATTACCCCCCGCCCCTCTCCGAGTTCGCACAGAGGGGCGCGGGGATGAGGTAATTAAGCTTAATGTCGTTTCAGATATTGTATTAAGATTTTTGAAGCAGTTTGTCTTGCAAGGGCAAACTGTTTTTTTGATAGTATTGCTAATTTATAGCGGTTCTCGGCTGTATTTAAGGTAGCTGTTGTGAGGTAGATATCTTATCTGCCTTTAACACAGCACAGACAAGACGCCCCTGTTATAAGAAAATCAGAACTGTCATGCATTCAATTGAAAAATGCACTACAGTACTACATAAAACTTTGATTGACTTGTAATTGTAAAATAACTGACAAATAATGAAAGAAATTAACCACGTTGTCCTCTCTCAAGACCAAAACTCAAGAGTCCGAAGTCTTTAACAAAGAACTTATGACGAATGACTAATGATTCAACCAGGTAAAAGTTCATGGTAAGAAAACACCGCCGCTCGCTTCAAGTCGTTCCTAAACCTTATAACGAAGATGACTTCTATCACCAACCAGGAACCATACCAGGAACCATCATTATTTCCACAGATGCTTCACCACCAACGATTACGTTGATTGACTATCATGCCAGCGATGTCATTCGCAAAGAACTAAAGACCCCGGAAGAGTGTGCCTCGTATCTAGATACGGAATCTGTTTCTTGGGTGGAAGTGCAAGGTTTAGGCAATGAAGACATTTTGCGACGCCTGGGAAAGGTGTTTGATTTACATCCTTTGGTTTTAGAAGATATTGTCAATGTGGCAGAGCGTCCAAAAATAGAGGAATATGAAGGTCATTTGGTGATTATTTGCCGAATGGTTGTGCCAAAGGAAAGAAGATATGGATTTTATAGTGAGCAAGTGAGTTTGGTGTTGGGGAAACATTATTTACTTACAGTACAAGAGGAACCAGAACATGATTGTTTGGAAGGAGTGCGAGTGCGAATTTGCAACAACAAAGGCACTATCCGTAAGCGCAAAGCAGATTATTTAGCTTACGCTTTGTTAGATGCAATTGTCGATGGCTTTTTTCCAGTTTTAGAGCGTTACGGTGAGCGAATTGAAGAGTTAGAGGAAGAAGTCATAGTAAACCCCACCCGGCAAACACTACAAAAAATTTATCACGTTAGGCGAGAATTACTGCAGCTGCGTCGCTACATCTGGCCCCAACGCGATGCAATTAATTCTCTGATTCGCGATGGCAATGAACTTATCAGTGAGGAGGTGCGAATTTACCTGCGGGATTGTTACGACCATACAGTGCAAGTGATGGATATGGTAGAAACTTACCGGGAACTTGCATCAGGGTTGATGGATGTTTATCTTTCGGCAGTAGGTAACAGGATGAATGAAATCATGAAGTTTTTGACGGTGATGTCGTCAATTTTTATTCCGCTCACTTTTATTGCTGGAATTTATGGGATGAACTTCAATACTGAAAAATCGCCATATAATATGCCAGAACTCAATTGGCATTGGGGTTATTTTATGTGTTTAGGATTGATGGCTGCGATCGCATTTATTTTGATCTTCATTTTCTGGCGACGGGGCTGGTTCCAAAATTTTTCAAAAATTAATCCTGATTCCAAAACTTGAGAGGATCAGTAAGTTGAGTAACCACGCATTAGTACAGGGAGTTAATATACAAAGTTATGAGAACTGGCGACAACAATTTAGTTATTTTGACGCTTTATATAATTGGCATTACTTACACCTTTAACCAAATGGTGGAATCAATCGATGAACAAGTAAAGATTGATTTCAAGAAAGCATCTGTAGACCAACAACTGAAAGAACAAAATCTCCAAGACACAATTGGGATTAGTTTTGGGGGACTGGCAAAGACGTACCCAATTGACAAACCGCAATCTTTGTCGATTAACATTCAAAATAAATCCCAGGATTTAGCAATATACGTTGATTGGGACAACTGTGCTTTTGAAGAATTTGACGGAACCTCCAAGCGAGTCATTCGGATGTCACCAGACATAACCCGTGACTTAGGCGTATTTCAAACTCCCAGTCTGATTGTCCCTGGTAAAACACTGAAAGAATCAGTTTCATCTGAAAGTGTTTTCCAGTTTGATAAGTTATCTGGAACATATACAGCAACGAAAAACTCGGTGGCTAACGTCCTCAAATGGAAAACAAGCCCCCTCAAGGCACAAAAAAAACAATTTAATGAGTTTATAACCAGAAAACGCACCTTTGAGTTTTCGCTAGATTTAGTGTTTCGATTAGCTGAAACAAATGTGGGTGTCGCTCAGGGTAGCAAAGCCCCTCCCCTATGCATTGTCAAATGTCCTTTCACCGTTAGGAAACTACCTTGGACATATGCCTTGCCTTGGAATAAGATGCGGTAAACCAGAACTACTGGTTTGGTCATTCAAAGACTACACTGGATATTAGGAGAGAGTAGGCGCAGGCGGTTGCAGACCAGTTCGTTGAAGCTGGTTTGAGGAAAGTCCGGGCTCCCGAAAGACCAAACCTGCTGGGTAACGCCCAGTGCGAGCGATCGCGAGGATAGTGCCACAGAAAGATACCGCCAAAATCAGTGAACAGTTATCAGTAAACAGTAAACAGGGAATACCTGATAACTGATAACTGATACCTGATAACTGAAAAAGGTAAGGGTGCAAAGGTGCGGTAAGAGCGCACCAGCACGACCGAGAGGTCGTGGCTCGGTAAACCCCGGTTGGGAGCAAGGTCACAAGGAACTACGGTTGGTCTTTTACCAGTTCCGTCATAAGAGCCGCTTGAGGCGTCTGGTAACAGACGTCCCAGATAGATAACTGCCCTCTATATGTAGAAACGTAGTATGCTACATTTCTACAAAAGAGAACAGAACCCGGCTTACGTTCCGACTCTCTCCCTCTTTTTGTCCTTTGTTATTTGTCGTTAGTCGTTTGTTCATGAACAATGACTAATGACCCTTCGGGTATCTCCTGAGCCCTTCGGGCACGGCTTGAGGCCGAACGGAGACGCTGAGTCGCAAAGCGACACGCTGCGCGAACGCGTATGCCTTCGGCACGCTTTGCGCTTACGCCAGTCGCCGTGAGAGCGGGAAACCCTCCTGCATAGCGCTGGCTCACTGATGACTAATGAACGCCGCTTGCACGCCCCTCGGGGAAACCACGGCAGTCGCCTCGGTCGGGAAACCCTCCAAAAGGCACTACCTCCCCAAGGGCGGAGTGGCTCCTGATGACTAATAACTAATGAGCATCGCTTATCCACGCCGTCAACGGCAACTCGAAAGCTTAGTCAGAAAATTTGGTCTGCCAGCAGACGCAGCTATAAAGTGGGAACTGCTGGACTTAGCGCTGACTCATCCTACTGTCTCCGAGTCGGCAAATTATGAACATCTGGAGTTTGTCGGCGATGCAGTCGTGCGATTAGTGGCAGCCATTGTATTATGGGAAACCTATCCCAATTGCCCAGTCGGAGATTTTGCCGCAATTCGTTCTGTGTTGGTGAGCGATCGCATGCTCGCCCAATTAGCAAGAGAATACGGCTTGGAGCTATACTTACTGGTTGCTGGCAGTGCAACCGCTGATAAAGTTGGTCAGGAGTCACGACTGGCAGATGCCTTTGAAGCAGTCTTAGGTGCGCTTTATTTGAGTACAAACAATCTCGAACTCATCCGCTCTTGGCTAGACCCTCACTTTAAACAACTTGCAGCAGAAATTCGCCTCGATCCAGCTAGATTTAACTATAAAGCCGCTCTACAAGAATGGACTCAAGCAAAGTATAAAGTTTTACCAGAATATCGAGTGGTGGAAATCAATCAACCCCAGCACAATCAAGAGCGTTTTCTTGCTGAAGTGTGGTTGCACGAACAAAAGCTAGGTGAAGGAAAGGGACGCTCGATCAAAGCTGCGGAACAAGCTGCCGCAAAAGTAGCTTTTTTAGCAGTTGACACTCAGGAAAAATCCTGATATTAAACGGTGAAGGGGACTGGGGATTAGGGATTAAGGATTGGGGACCCTTGTTAAAAATCGAAAAATTATGTCCGGGGCAACAAAGCCCGGATCTAATGTGTGGAAATTTTTCCCCAACAACCGTCACGAGACAGGGAGTGCTTAATTCATGAGGGCAGTGCGGTGGACGGGTTCCCTGGCATAAAGCAACTGCCCGTCCCGCCGTCCCAACACCGTAATCTTTGATTACGGTGTGGGACTCCTTGCGGGGTATGAAACTGTAAGTTACTTTCTAGACAAAACTACCCATTGCTACTCAATTTTGGGTAGCTTTCTGGTGTTTGTTCGGTTCATTTGTGGTTTTCAACACTTACTATATAGTCATAAAATTGGCATAATATGACTATATAGACAAAAATATTATGCCACAAAGAGATCGATGGTTGAAAGTACTGCTAACTCAGCAGGAGCTAGACAAACTTGAAGCTTATGCTGAGAGTCAAGGATGGAACAAATCACAGGCGCTTAGAGAATGGATTAAACAATTACCATGTTGCTCGGATTCAAGACCGAATTAAAAATGAATAAAGCGCAACGCATTGCATTCATGAAACATTGCGGTGTAGCGCGTCATGCTTGGAATTGGGGTCTAGGATTGACAAAACAAATCCTTGATCATAACAAAGCCAATCCTGACTCCAAGATTAAATTTCCTACTGCTATCGACTTGCACAAATGGCTTGTAGCACTAGTGAAATCTGAAAATGAATGGTATTACGAATGTTCTAAATCCACGCCACAACAAGCATTAATGGCATTGCGTGAGGCATGGAAGCGCTGTTTTAACAAAACTGCAGGCGTTCCTAAGTTTAAGAAGAAAGGCAAGCGTGACTCTTTCACATTGGAAGGTACAGTCAAAATTTTAGGCAGTAACAAGATTCAAGTGCCTGTGATTGGTATACTCAAAACCTATGAGAGACTACCACAGGTATTAACTAAATCTACCACAATTAGCCGACAAGCTGATAGATGGTTTATTAGTTTTCGATTTGACGTAGAAGTCCAAGATTTAGGCAACACAGGTATTGTGGGCGTTGATCTTGGTGTTAAAAGCCTTGCCACATTGTCTACTGGCGAGGTGGTATTAGGCGCAAAGTCTTACAAGAAATATGAAGACAAACTCAGTAGGATGCAGTGGTTGAACCGCCATAAAGTTCTCGGTTCAAACAACTGGAAGAAAGCGCAGATGCAGATAGTTAGGCTGCACAGGAAGATAGCCAATATCCGCAAGGACACATTACACAAATTAACCACAATGCTTGCCAAGAGCCACGGCACGATTGTGATTGAGGATTTAAATGTGTCTGGAATGATGGCTAATCATAAACTGGCTGCATCTATTGCTGATATGAGCTTTTTTGAGTTCCGTCGTCAGTTGACTTACAAGTGTGAACTGTCTGGTTCCAAGCTGGTTGTGGTTGACCGATGGTTTCCAAGCTCTAAGACTTGCTCTAACTGTGGAACCAAGAAACAAACACTCACGTTGAATGAGCGAGTGTTTGAATGTGGTCACTGTGGTTTCACAATCGACCGTGACTTAAACGCTGCAATGAATTTGAGCAAAGCTGTCAGTTAGACAGTGATAGCCTGTGGACTGGTTGATGCCGACATCTCCAGGTTGAAACAGGAAGTAAAGGAAATCTCAAGCAAATCAATTGGTACAAGTTATCTTTGCCGAGAATTGTCCAGTTTTGGTTAGCTTTGGGTAGACTTTATGTAACGGTTAGTTGAAAATCTGTTAATTGTCCTTTGTCATTTGTTAATAACTAATGACGAATGACGAATGACTAATGACGAATGACTAATAACTAATGACTAATGACTAAGAAAATTAAAATTGCTGTTGTTGGCGTTGGACGTTGGGGCGTACATTTGCTACGGAATTTTTTGGAACATCCGCAAGCTGAGGTAGTAGCGGTCATAGACCCGAACTCACAACGTCTAGCAGAGGTGAAACAGCAGCATCACTTAGATGACAAGGTACTACTGACAAGCGAGTGGCACTCGATACAGCAAGTAACGGATTTAGAAGCAGTAGTTATTGCTACTCCTGCTAGCACGCATTACTCCTTAATTACTGACGCCTTGCATTGGGGTTACCACGTTTTAGCAGAAAAGCCTTTAACTCTCAACTCAGCAGAATGTCGAGAACTGTGCCTGCTTGCAGAAAAACAGCAACGACAACTGATAGTTGACCACACCTACTTATTTCACCCAGTCGTTGAACGAGGGAAAGCTGTCGTTCAGACGAGTCAATTAGGTGATTTACGCTACGGATACGCTACCCGTACCCATTTAGGACCAGTCCGCCAAGATGTTGATGCGCTGTGGGACTTAGCCATTCACGATATTGCCATTTTCAATTTTTGGCTAAATCAGATACCTGTGAAAGTGCAAGCAACGGGTACGGTGTGGCTGCAACCGGGAGCAGGTACTGGGGACTGGGGACTGGGGACTGGGGACTGGGTAGGTAGTAATTCCCCCTCATCTCCCTCATCTCCCTCATCTCCCTCATCTCCCTCATCCCCCTCATCTCCCTCACTCCCTCACTCCCTCACTCCCTCATCTCCCTCATCCCCCTCATCCCCCTCATCCCCCTCATCTCCCTCATCCTCCTCACCTCAAAACCAAGGATTAGCCGACTTAATCTGGGCGACGCTGACTTATCCGAATAACTTTCAAGCGTACATTCACCTGTGTTGGCTTAATCCCGATAAACAACGACGGCTTGGAGTTGTCGGAAGCCTAGGTAGTCTGATTTTTGATGAAATGTCTCCCACATCACCTTTGACGCTACTACATGGTGAGTTTGAACGTCAAGAAAACCGATTTATTCCTGTGAATCAAAGGCAACAAGTGCTGGAAATAGAAACAGGCGAACCTTTACGGCGGGTGTGCAATCACTTTATGACCTGTGTGCTTGACAATACTCCCTCACAGGTTTCATCTGGCTGGGTAGGAACGCAGTTAGTACAAATTCTTGCTGCTTTGACAGAATCTCTCAATAACGGCGGCAAACCCGTTTTTCTTGATGCAAATGAGCCCTGAAATTCTACTATTTTGCATTTTGGATATTCAATTTTGAATTCTTTAACTCTTTGTTCACAGAAGATGGGAAACGGTTTTTTTTCAGAGCAACTTCTTCTGCTGTTTGCTTCATTCCTCTTGCTGCTTGATCTCCAGAGGAAATGCTGAGATTTCCTGAATTTTCTTGCCTTCCTGAACCAGGTAACAATGAGGCATCAATTAAAGGCAAAGTAATGGTCACTGTTGTGCCTTGGCTAAGACCTGCACTCTTGAGAGTGATGGTACCTCCCATAAGTTCAATTAAGTTTCGTGAAATTGCAAGTCCCAGTCCTGTACCACCAAACTTACGTGAAGTTGAATCCTCCACCATCACGAAAGGACGAAAGAGTTTTTGCTGTTGAGCCGGATCAATCCCTAGCCCTGTATCTGTAACAGAGACAAGAACTTCAGATTTATCATGACTACGTTGAATGTCTGTAGAAATTGTAATGCTTCCCTCATCAGTAAACTTAGTTGCATTACCGATGACATTAATAAGCACTTGTTTGAGCTTTGCGGCATCAGCATTAACTGGAATTGACTCATTCAACTGAGGAATATTCAACTGCAAGCCTTTTTGTTGAACATTCACTGATTGTATATTAATAACTTCTTTAAGGACTTGTCGAAGGTCAATAGGTTGCAAGACGACTGAGAGCTTGCCTGCTTCTATTCTGGAAATGTCAAGTAAATCATTAATAATGCCTAACAGGTGAATAGCTGTATCATCGGCACGCTTGAGAAACTCTAATTCTTCTTCGCGGTCATCGCACATACCATCTCTAACCAGACGAACGCAATTAATGATAATATTTAGCGGGTTTCTCAACTCATGGGAAGTCGTAGCTAAAAAATGGCTTTTTACCTGGTTGGCGGCTTTTGCTTCTTTCCATGCTATTTCTAATTCTTCTGCCCAAGCTTTCAATCGCTCAACCATTTGTTCGAGTGCTTGCGCCAATTGGTTAAACTCTCTAATTTTAAAGTTGTGAGGAATCGGTTCTGCTGATTGATTTAAATGAAGATTTATAGCGTAGTCTCGCAATTGTTCTACAGGACGTGCTAAGTAACGAGCTAAATACAGCGACGCCAAAACACTTGCGCCAATCAAGCCAGATGTTAAAACAAGGAGGATGAGTTTGATTCCCCTAAGACCATACAAAGCATTCTCCAAAGGTGTAACGGCTATAATAACCCATTGTTTCTGTTGTCCTTGTTTTATGGGACTGGGAATAGCAGTATAACCAGCAAGTAATTCTTTATCCTGATTTTCAAAAAAGAAATGGAGAAAATACTGCTTGCCTGCAAGAGCCGTTGTCACAATTTTTTTGAGTCGAGAAGCATCTCCATGTTGCTCGATATTAGTGCCAATACGGCTGGCAATTGGATGTGACAAAATTGTTCCATCATCAGCAATAACTATCGTAGAGCCTGTTAGCAAACCAGGCTTAGTTTTGATTTTTTCTTGTAGTATTGTTGTTCGGAAAATCAAGGCATAACGTAAACCTTCTATAGTATCATAGACAGGAGCAGAGAACAGTAATTGCAGTTGATTTCGTAAATCTCTCCTACCAGTTGTTCCTATCTTTGGTGGTAATGTTACCTCGACATTAACCCCATCACTGGGTATGGGAGATTTGAATTCACCGATGGGTTGCTCGCCGCAAGTACTGGCAACGATGTCACCACTTTGCGGCTTTGTCAGTTGAATGCAGTCTATTTGCCTTGGTAGTTGTCGTGCTAGCTGGTTGAGAAATCGTTGTATCTCACTACGTGAACCTGACTGGAGGACCGTTGTTTGACTTGCACTTAGTAAGTTGGTTTTTAAAGCAGCGCTTGCTTCTACAATCTTTTCCCCCTTGATGATGGCACTTTCTGTTAAATTTTGACGCGCAGTTTCTAGCAAGCTAGAGCGTGCGTTTTTATAGGCTACAATCTCCCCTATTAATAATACTGGAACCGACAAAAGCAAAATTTTCGATACTAAAATCCGACGAAATGATGATTGACGGGGTTTAGCCATCGGCTGTCTCTCTTGGTATGTGCCATCCAAAACAGCAACTCTAAGTAATTAGAGCAGCGAGTGTCATTGAGGAGCGAAAAATCCTTATTTCATCACCATATTAAAAATATAAAATACTTTAATATCGAAAAGAAGCCCAGGATACAAACACTCATAGAAAGTACCTGCTACGACCGTTGTTGCATATCTTGTTGCATATGAATATTAAAGATGAAATTGGGAGATGGGAGGTTTCCAGCATCACTATTTTTGAAAATTAATATTCTATACAAAAAACATAAAAAATAACAAACCTACCCAATGGTACAACACCGTCCTCATACTACTGTAGTTTTGGCGATGAGTGCAGATGGCAAGATAACAGATGTTAGGCGATCGCCAGCCCGGTTTGGCTCCAAAACTGATAAAGCACACCTGGAAGAGCAAATTGCCATAGCTGATGCTGTTTTATTCGGTGCTAGTACACTCCGCGCCTACGGTACGACACTAACCGTAACGCATCCACAACTGCTGCAACAACGAACTCAGGCAGGAAAGCCCCCCCAGCCAGTCCATATAGTAATTACACATTCTAGCAACCTGAATCCGGAAATGCGCTTCTTTCAGCAGCCAGTCAATCGTTGGTTGCTGACGACAACACAAGGAGTGCTTTTTTGGAAAGGACGCAGAGAATTTGAGCAAATTTTGGTTTTTGAAACACCAACAGCAAAAGTTGACATTCTTGCAGCCTTACAACATTTAACAACTTTGGGCATAAAACGCTTAGCTGTCTTGGGCGGTGGTGAATTAGTCGCTTCCATGCTGGAATTAGATTTAATCGATGAATTTTGGCTCACCATCTGTCCGTTGATTTTAGGCGGTTCTACCGCACCCACACCAGTAGAAGGTAGCGGATTTTTACCCGAGTTTGCTAAGCGTCTGCAACTTATGGAAGTTCACACCATAGAGATGGAAGTCTTTCTGCATTATCGGCTGCAACGACCGACAGATTAGATTACCCTAAATAAAGCTTGTGCTAAATTTTGTATCTTTGAAACCTCCAATGGTGGAACAACTAAAGCCTCGCCATTCTGTTGCTTGGATTAATAAAATTGCTGAAGTCCCCCAAAATGCTTGGGATGCTTTAGCATTGCCACTTAAAACCCCATTTTTAGAGTGGGAGTGGCTGAAAAATCTGGAAACCTCCCAAAGCGCTACAGCTAAGACTGGCTGGTTACCGAATCACTTAACTGTATGGCGAGACAGAACGCTGATTGCTGCTGCCCCACTATACCTGAAAGGACATAGTTATGGCGAATTTGTTTTCGACCACCAATGGGCAGACTTAGCACAACGGATTGGTGTGGAGTATTACCCGAAAATGCTGGGAATGACTCCATTTACCCCGGCTGAAGGCTATCGGTTCTTGATTGCGCCAGGAGAAGATGAAGATGAGATCACGGCAATGATGGTGCATGAAATTGATGCTTTCTGTACCAAACACCGTATCTCTGGCTGTCATTTTCTCTATGTAGATCCCGAATGGCGTCCGATTTTGGAACGCCACGGCTTCACAACTTGGCTACACCACAGCTACATCTGGGAAAATCTTGGGTTTAACACTTTTGATGACTACTTGGGAGTGTTCAACGCCAACCAGCGTCGCAACATTAAGCGCGAACGCAAAGCAGTGGAAAAAGCTGGTTTGAAACTACAAGCGCTTACTGGGGATGAAATTCCCAAGTCGCTGTTTCCTTTGATGTATGAGTTCTACGCTGATACCTGTGACAAATTTGGCTGGTGGGGTAGCAAGTACTTAACGAAAAAGTTTTTTGAACAGCTACACACCCATTACCGCCATCGAGTTGTGTTTTTTGCAGCATACAGCGAGCAAGATCATCGTCAACCAGTGGGGATGTCTTTTTGTCTATTTAAGGGCGACAGGATGTATGGACGCTACTGGGGTTCTTTCCAAGAGATAGATTGCTTGCATTTTGATGCTTGCTATTATGCACCTGTAGAGTGGGGAATAGCCAACGGTATCCAAATTTTTGACCCTGGTGCTGGCGGACGCCACAAAAAGCGTCGCGGTTTCCCTGCTGCTCCCAATCACAGTTTGCACCGCTTTTACAATAATCGTTTGGCACAAATTTTGCGCAATTACATTAGTGAGGTTAATGAGTTAGAACAGCAGGAAATTTCGGCAATAAATGCGGAGTTGCCGTTTAGTAATAGAAGCGATTAAAATGAAGCGCCAAAATGCTTGTTTACGCCTATCCCTCACGGGGCGCTTTGCGACTGGGCATGCCGTTAGGCTAGAACGCCCAGGAAGATAAGAATTACACTTGAGGAGAGGTGAAAAACCCCTAAAGCAAGTTGATTTCTATGGTGACTATGGATTTGAGTGTTGAAGGCTTGGCAGCGATTGACGATAAACTTTCTGGGCGTCATATTGACCTTGATCCCGGTGGGTATTTCATTATTTATTTGAATCGAGAGGAGGGATTAATTTATGCCAAGCATTTCACAAATGTGATTGATGAACGTGGTTTGGCTGTTGATCCGGAAACTGGAAAGGTGATTCCAGCACGGGGAAAGGTGGAACGCACTCACACGACTGTATTTAGTGGGAGAACGGCAAAGGAACTGTCTGTGAAAATTTTTGAAGAACAAGAGCCCCCTCCTGTGACTCAGTTAAACCATGCGGCTTATTTAGGTCGAGAGTTTGTCCGAGCTGAGATTGCTTTACTGACAGGACAAGAGTATGTGCAAGATTAATTGGGAGTTGTTAGTTGTACAGACGCGCCATGGCGAGCCAGCGCTGCAGGAGGGTCTCCCTCGTGCCGGCTCTGGCGTCGCGTCTGTACATTTGTTAGTTGTTTTTCACTACTAACCACTAACCGTTAGAAGATGGCTGAAACACCTGGTAGATGTAGTAAGTCGCCATTGGGATAATGGTGGCGGCAATTAAAAGTCCGATCACCCAAGCCGTTGCGTTACCTTTATCAGTTTCTTCTGCCTTCTTAAACGTGCCTTCTACCTGCACATTGTCGGCGATTTGGGGTGGTCCGGGATCTGGTTCGCCAGATAGCACCGCGACTAGGCGATCGCTTGCATCTAAAAACGCCTGGTTATATTTGTTACCACTCCGCAATGGTGCCGTTAAGGTTTCAGAAGCAACACTAACAGCGGTTTCATCTGGCAGTAAAGACTTGACTTTATCGCCAGTGATAATTGCTCCACCGTTCGTGACAGTGTCAATCATCAATATCGTTTGATTTGCCTGTGCTTCCTTTGTGGGAAACCATTTTTCAAACAATGCCTTGGTGAAACTCTCAGGGGTTTCACCATAATCAAGACGACGAACTGTGACAATTCTTACTTCATTTCCGGTTTGATTTGCCAAATTTTCCAGGGTGCTGCTAATCTTGCCTTCATTTAGACGGCTGATCACTTCAGCTTGATCCACCACCCAGGTATGTTCCCCACTTGTAATAGTTGGTATTTCATATACACCTGTCGCCGAAGCGGATGTGGCAAATAGTAAAGAAGCTAGAATGACCATCACTGAGGGCAGAAGTAGCCGTTGGATGCGTTTTTTCCAGCCATAGACTCGGTTGAGGAGCTGTTTCATGGGATTTACCAAAAGACAGACTTGCACCAAAAAAATACTACATAACCACTGGCAAAGTCTCGTTATTTACCAATGGTTATGAGCGAACACTGTTAATCACTTCTAGCTTAAATCGCAAGCAGCACAAAATTACCAGCTTTTTAAGTCAATTTGTTTGTACTTCCGCCTTGCGGTGGTTGTAAATCGCCAGAGTGCAATACAAGCATGCAGTGCGTGAGGGGTTCAGCGCTGCATGGCGTTGGAGTTTCCCCCGTTGTGTCATTTAATTACTAAGATTTTCTTCCTTACTCTCCGCAGTTCCCCACACCCTCCGTTATACCAATTCACTAAGAACGCTCATTCATAAGGTACGGCATTAAGAAAGCCTAAGATAACCAGGGTTTAGCAGTGTGTATCTGTCGCATTCTTTTTTCAAATTGCTATTAGGTGTCAATGCCATTGTTCAGAATATTTATAAATACTTAATTTATAAGTTCGGTATAGCATTGCACTCGTAGTAAGTCGCCATACGTCACCCCTTCGGGGAATTCGCTCATTCGCTCGTTCAAACATTTTGAACCCCACGGATTCATCCGGGGGCTCTGATTTGTTGTTGCAAAGCATTTTTATCCCTCCATTAATAAAATTAAGGGGCTTGAAACCGTTACTCAAATTTAACTAAAATTTTTCATTCAAAATTTCTTAATTATTTTTGAATTTTGAATGAGCGAATGAGCGAATTTGAGCGAAGCGAGGGTCAACTGATGTTTTCAGTAAATCTATTTAAGACAAATTTGTAGATTTGTGTTATGTTGACCTACTCCTTAACTCTTAAGGCAACGGCAAGCATATATACAACATTATTGCCGCACATCAAGCATAAGCACTTAATACTTGATGTGTTAACTTTGCCATAGCGATACTGTCATTTTTTTCTAGTTAAGTATTAAAAAATATTTGCAAAACTCAGATTTTCCTCTAAATTAAAATTTAATAATAATTTTAAATATTAGCAGTTATGCTAGTAGGAATTTCAGCAAAAACTAAACTTTGTATCTTGCTCAGTCACAGTTAGTAAAACACGCAAGTCATGAAACGTCTGGAGCACGTTGATCCTGTTTTTGACCAACTATTTGCTAAAATTCCCCCGGAAATCACTGATACTTTCACAGAAGAGCAACTAAAAGCCATCAAAAAGGTTTTTGGCTCTCGTAATTGGGGTCGTCATCCTCTAGACTTGCGAGTTTCCGTTCCCATTCCAGGACTACGATTTTATTTGGTGTTATTAGCTGGTTCGGAACGTGGCTTGAAACAGCGCTTGCAATATGAAAAAAGCGTATATCCTCTTTGGACTCCTGGTAATATCGTGTTCCTCACAGGATTTTTGATTATCTTACTGACTTCTAGCTTCACGACTTTTTCCTTTTTATTTTCCTTACTGACTTCCGTACCTACTTCGCCCTACCCTACATCAATTCCCTGGCTTCATAATAAGTTTGAATGTGAACACACCGGTAGAACTTGGAGAGACGGAGATTGTTGGGATTCTGAACACAATCCTATGTTCTAAAGCGTACTCCTAGTGACAGGAAAACAATATGCCTCAAAACCGTTTCGCCAAAGATTCTTCTAAAACTGACCCTTTTGTACAAGAGTTTTTCGCCCGCATTTCTCCTAAAACAGCAACGACTTTTACCGATACTCAATTAGCTGCGCTCAAACAGGTCTTTAAGGAGCGCATTAGCAAACGTCATGCTGTGGATGTTAAGCTTTCGATGCCATTTTTTTAACAAGGCTTTTATATAGTTTTGTTATTAGGCAAGGAAAAGCGATCAAAAAAGCGTCTACAAGCTGCAATTTTCCAACCTGTAAATAGCATTTTCCTGACAATATCGGCGTTGGTGCTAAAAACTTCTTTGCTTGGTTCGTTCTATATATTTAAAATGACGTCGAGAATGAATTTGTTTCCAAATCAAGAAATTCAAATACAAAAATCTAAGAGTTTGTCGAATATTTAACGGACTTTTAGATTTAGCAATGGTGCAGCTACCAAGTGTCTGGGGGAAAATGGTCATCCCCCATTTGAATGAAATCACCTAATTTCTTGTGAAAATATAGGCACAGGAGCGGTAAATTAATCAAAAATGACTGACAAAGATGGTAACTTGCGGATTTCTTCGCGCACACTCATAAGGACTTTACCAAGATGATTGTGACCCGTTTTCTCTGCACCGCAACCCCAGAAATAATCGGTTGGCGAGTTTTCTACAATCAGGTTGTCACCCGTGGTTAAAAGGATTTCTCTAATATCGGTATGCGTAAGAAACTTTTTGAGTACAGCTTCTCGCATCACTTGAGTTTTGACCTCCTCCCAGTCCAGACGAATTTGGTGTGTGGGGTCGCGTCCTAATGCCGCAGCGAGTTCTGGTGTCTCAGCATTATGGATCAGAGGTATAATGACCGCATCTGAGGTTCCAACAAACTTTTGAGCTTGATAATAATGCTCAACTGTTGACCAATAGATGTCCTGCATGATGATTCCATGAGGAGAAAAATTGGAAAAACACCCATAGGGCTGCCAAACCTTGTAAAAGTAAATAGTCATTTCAAAATTGCTGTTTTATACATCAATATCCATCATCACGGTAGATACTAGCAAGAAGTGGTTTGCTTTGAATTCCACCACAGTACTTGTCTAAAGGCAGAAGATTGCTTTCAAAATAGAGTTCTATCGTGATAGAAAAGTGTGTTTGAGAGGTTGATGATGGAGGCGAAGAGTGAAAAGAGCAACCAACGTGCCCCGTTGATTGTTGCTGGAATTTTCCTTGGTTTGGGTCTTGGTGGGTTCTTTGATGGCATTGTACTGCATCAGATTCTTCAGTGGCACCATATGTTGAGCAATGTTCGACCTATGACCACAATCTCTAATATAGATGTCAATACAGTTTGGGACGGCTTATTTCACGCCTTTGATTGGATAATGACTGTGATTGGAGTGGTGTTGCTGTGGCGGGCAGGACGGCGTGAAGATGTTCCTTGGTCATCCAACATCTACTTTGGGTCAATACTGATGGGTGCTGGTTTGTTCAACTTGGTTGAAGGAGTAATTGACCATCATATTCTTGGCATCCATCATGTAAAACCAGGACCGCATCAGTTGGCTTGGGATTTGGGATTTCTTGCCGTGGGTGCGCTTCTTGTTGTCGTTGGGTGGGTAATGGTACAAAAGAACGGTAAAAATGATGAATTATGAGTGCTAAATGTTGAAAAATTTCATAATTCATAACCTGTACTATGTCTGCAGATGCTTTTGAAAAAACAAGCTGGGGTTGGCAAGTTTCCCAGATTCAACAACAAGTTGGAGAATGGTTTGAATACCAGTTATCCAGATTTGATTGGGCTTTGCCAAAGTTGTCACCTCAATGGTCAATTGATGACTGGGTGCTGAAGTTGCTGAACTTTATTTTTTGGCTTTCGCTAGGCTTATGTTTAGTTTGGGTTGGTTGGCGTTTATGGCGAGAACTCCGCCCTTATTTGAACTCAAGGCTTGCTGGTCACAATTCCACTAATTCTCATTTCAAAATTGCAGAAAGTGAACTATCTGTAGCTCAGTGGCTCTTGCGATCGCAAGAATTTTCTCATCAAGGTAATTACCACGAAGCATGCCGCTGTCTTTACTTCGCGATGTTGCAGCACTTGCATGAGCAAGGAATTCTCCCTCACAAATCCAGCCGTACAGATGGAGAATATCTACAATTACTACAAATGTTTACAACTTCAATACAGCCTTATGAGACTTTGATGATCACTCACGAGCAATTGTGTTTTGGCAATGCTGAAATTTCGGCAGACAATTATGAGCATTGTCAGCAAGCGTATCAGGAGATTTCCAACACATGAAACGCTCAAACCGTCTGGCTTGGATTGGGGCGATCGCGTTGGGAGTTATGGTAATACTTAGCTTCTTTGCAGCTCCAACCAGCAGCAACATCAATAGTGGTTCCACTTACAACCGCGCTCCCGATGGTTACGGCGCTTGGTATGCTTATATGGAAAAGCAAAAAACTGGTATCAAGCGCTGGCAAAAGCCTTTTAGTGATTTAAATACAGAAAAACGTGCCACTCTATTACAAATCAACAGCCAATTGACACAGCCTGATCTGGATAGTGAAGAGAAAAAATGGCTAGAAAAAGGCAATACTTTGATTATTTTGGGTGTGCGCGATAGCGTGACAGCAGCAGAGTTTACCACCATGCACAAATCTCCAGTTGGAGATGTCAAAATACAGACGCGACGACGGCGACAGATCAAAGCTCAAGAAAAGGTTTCTTTGGGCGATCGCTTTGGTGCTATTGTGTGGGAAAAAAATTACGGTAAAGGAAAAGCTATTTTTTCTACAACTCCCTACTTAGCTGCCAATGCCTACCAAGATGAGCAAAGTAATTTTCAGTATTTATCAGATTTAGTGAGCCAAAAAGAGCATGTATTATTTGTAGATGAATACATACACGGTTACAAAGAACCTAGTGTCAGAAAAAGAGAAGGCGAAGGAAATTTATTAAGTTATTTCACTAAAACTCCTATCTTTCCGGCGTTCCTACAACTACTTCTACTACTGTTGGTACTCATTTGGTCACAAAATCGCCGCTTTGGTAAACCAGTAGCGTTAAAGACACAAGTTGTTGACAACAGTGAAGCCTACATCAAAGCTTTGGCAGGAGTTTTACAAAAAGCTAAATCCAGCGACTTTGTTGTGGAGATGCTAGGAAAAGCAGAACAACGACAACTACAGAAAGCTTTAGGATTGGGACAAGAATTGTTGGATGACCAAACTATAGTAAATGCTTGGATACAGCAAACAGGCGTTTCTGCTACAGAACTCGAAGAGGTGTTAAAACGACAATCCCAAAAACGCCGCATGAGTGAACCAGAACTGTTAAGCTGGTTGGGGAAATGGCAAAAGCTTCGCTTAATTCAAAATTCAAAATTTAAGATTCAAAATTAACACTTACCTTCTATGCAAAGGTAAGCATCTTGTTTTGCCTGTCAAATCCATAATTTAAATCTACAAAGTCTCTCGGCGTCTTTGCGCCTTGGTAACTTAATATATAAATGACAATAATGAGCGAAACCAATCCTGTCTTAAATCGCCTCAGTCAAGAACTTAATCGAGTTGTGGTTGGTCAATCCACCCTCATTCAGCAGGTTTTGATAGCATTACTTGCAGGTGGACACGTTATTTTGGAAGGAGTGCCAGGAACAGGGAAAACACTCTTGGTGAAAGTACTGGCACAGTTAATTCAAGCCGATTTTCGTCGAATTCAACTCACGCCAGATGTGCTGCCATCTGATATTACTGGTACAAATATTTTTGACTTAAACACCCGCAGTTTTAGCTTGAAAAAAGGACCAGTCTTTACCGAAGTGCTGCTTGCAGATGAAATCAACCGGACTCCCCCCAAAACACAAGCAGCATTGTTGGAAGCGATGGAAGAGATGCAGGTGACGCTGGACGGTGAAAGTTTGGCGTTACCAGAGTTATTTTGGGTGATTGCAACGCAAAATCCTTTGGAATTTGAGGGTACTTATCCTTTACCAGAAGCACAATTAGACAGATTTGTCTTCAAACTAGTGGTAGATTATCCTGACCAAGCTGCTGAAAAGCAAATGTTACTCAATCGTCAGGCAGGATTTGCAGCACGACGCTTAGATATTGCCCGTTTACAACCAGTGGCAACAGTCCCTGAAATTTTGCAAGCGCGACAAGTCGTCAGAGAAGTTAAAATTTCTGAAGCAATCATTGATTATCTCTTGGCATTGGTGAAAGCATCGCGACAATACCCCGATTTAGCTTTGGGAGCATCTCCTCGTGCTGCTGGTTCTTGGTTACAGACATCACAAGCGACAGCATACCTAGGTGGACGAAATTTTGTCACTCCAGATGACGTTAAAGCAGTTGCACCATCACTGCTACGTCATCGCCTTATCTTAAGACCAGAGGCGATGTTAGATGGTGTGCAAATTGATGGGGTGATTGCGTCGATACTCAATAAAGTGCCAGTACCGCGTTAACAATTCAAAATTCAAAATTCAAAATTCAAAATGAAAGATAGTTTCAGTTGGGGATTTAAACCGCCTGCAATCGCTGTCTGAGCCTAGAATCCCCGCCCTTCAGGGTTGGGGAGTATGTCAATACCATTATCGTTCGTGCTAAACAAAATTAGAGTTCATAACTTTATCCTTTAACAAATGGTTCCCGCTAGACGAGTTTACTTTCTATTAATACTGGGAATTGCGATCGCCCCAACTTTAGCCTTATTTATCAGCATTGGGACAAGTTTATTTATAACTTTGCTGTTTGATGTTACCGTGCTGGGATTGATGGTTGTGGATGGTTTGCAAGTCCGACAACATCGCGTGCAGATGACACGCGAAATACCGTCGCGATTGTCCAATGGACGAGATAATCTCATTTTACTCAAGGTAACATCGGGGAATGCCAACGCGATCATTCAAATCCGCGATGACTACCCAACTAGTTTTGGAGTGTCTGTCCCCGCATTACGTGCCACTATTCCTAGTCACAGTACTCAAGAATTAACTTATACCGTCCACCCCACACAGCGCGGAGAGTTTTCTTGGGGAGATATTCAAGTCAGACAACTTGGTCCATGGGGATTAGCCTGGGATGATAGAAAAATTATTCAAAGTTTGAAAGTAAAAGTTTATCCAGATTTAGTGGGGTTGCGATCGCTCTCAATTCGTCTGGTGCTGCAATCATCAGGAGTCAACCGCCAATCTCGTCAATTTAATATTGGCACAGAATTTGCTGAACTCCGGAACTATCGCGCTGGTGATGATTTGCGGTTTATTGATTGGAAAGCAACTGCCCGTCGTACTGGCGCTTATGGTACACCGCCGTTAGTGAAGGTACTCCAAAGCGAACAAGAGCAAACTTTACTCATTTTATTGGATCGGGGACGGTTGATGACGGCAACAGTGCAAGGTTTGCAGCGATTTGATTGGGGTTTGAACGCCACTTTATCCTTGGCTTTGGCAGGATTACATCGGGGCGATCGCGTCGGTGTAGGCGTCTTTGACCGACAAATGCATACATGGATTCCTCCAGAACGCGGTCAACATCAGCTGAGCCGCCTCATTGACCGCCTAACTCCCATTCAACCAGTCTTATTAGAATCTGATTACGTAGGGGCAGTTACAAGTGTTGTGCAGCAGCAAACTAGGCGTTGTCTAGTGGTGGTGATTACCGATTTAGTTGATATGACTGCCTCTAGTGAACTTATAGCTGCGCTTTCCAGGCTTACACCTCGTTATTTGTCGTTTTGCGTCACCCTACGCGATCCTCTAGTTGACCATTTGGCACATACTACCATCGCCTCTTTGAAAGAGGGGGAAGGGGGGGTGACAGCTGCCTATACCCGTGCTGTCGCCTTAGATTTATTAGCGCAACGACAAGTCGCGTTTGCCCAACTCAAACACAAAGGTGTGTTGGTGTTAGATGCGCCAGCTAATCAACTGACAGATCAATTAGTAGATAAATATTTGCAAATCAAAGCACGGAATTTGCTTTAACAGTTATCAGTTATCAGTGAGCCAGCGCTGCAGGAGGGTCTCCCGACCTAGGCGACTGGCGTTCGCGTAGCGTGTCCGAAGGACATACCCGAAGGGTTATCAGTTATCAGGTTTCACTGTTCACTGCTGTAAGCTTGCGACTACAATAAGCCACCAATAATATAAATAATCCCGTCCCAACAATATATTTAATAGGTTCTGGAACATTAGGATGAGGAGAGAAAAAGCCTTCAATAATACCTGCAATAATCAACATTGGTACAATACCAAATATTAACTGTACTGCCTGAGAACCGTAAAATTTCAGTGCATCTACACGCCGATATTTACCAGGAAATAAAATTGCTTTTCCAAGTAAAAAACCTGCACCACCTGCAAAAAAGATGGCTGGTAATTCTAGAGAACCATGCGGAAAAACAAATGCCCAAAAAGGATAAGCAAGATGATTTTGACCCACCAAGGTAGCAATAGCACCAATCGACAAGCCATTAAAAACCATCAAATAGGCTGTAAAAACTCCTGCGGTGATTCCACCAGCAACGGCACCAAAGGATACTGAGAGGTTGTTAATCATGATACCGCTAGACGCTAGGGGTTCAATGCCGACAATAGACCCCATCCACAATTTATGCTCGTCTCGTACCAATTTGATCAGTTTTTCTGGGACTACAATTGACAGAAAAGTTGGATCTTGCCACGCATACCACCAAGCAATTATCGCTCCTACTAAAAATAGGGCAATGGCAGTCGCTGTATATGGGAATGTCTGTTGCACTACGGCTGGTAATCCCCATTTGTAAAATTGCACTACGGCTTGCCACTCTTGTCGTCGTGAACCTTGGTAAATTTGGCTATAACCTCTATTTGTTAATAAATGTAAATTTTCTACTAAAACATTACCTAATTGTTGAGTACGAGCGCGAGCCAAATCTGCGGCTACTGAACGATATAAACTTGCTAATTCTCTAATTTCTGCTGCCTGTAAAGACTTTAGTCCTTTTTTCTCTACCTGCCTTAATAAGGCATCCAATCGCTGCCAATTTAGTTCTCGCCGCGCGACCCATCGTTGAATATTCATGACTTTTAGGAATACTAAGTATTAACTTATCCTAAAATAGCCTCACATTTATCGCCCTACTTTATAAGAGAGACTTAGACATCATGTCATATAATATTGGTTCTCCGAGTCCAATACAACCTCTGAGTCTTGGAAATGTTGTCAACGCCGGATTACGGTTATATCGCTCTCATCTTAAGGATTATTTTTTACTCGCTTTGCAAGCTTATGTATGGCTACTTGTTCCATTTTATGGGTGGGCAAAGTTTTATGCTTTATCAGCACTGATTTCTCGATTGGCTTTTGGTGAATTGGTGAATCAACCTGAAAGTATTTCTTCTGGTCAGCGTTTTGTCAATTCTCGGTTGTGGCAGTTTTTTATTACGATACTGTTGATGTTTCTTTTGATAGTGGGGATTTATATCGGTGCTGTAATTTTAGCTGGAATTTTAGCTGTAATTTTAGGTTTGATGTTAGGTTTTATTTTTTATTTATTGGGAGTGCCATTTGGCGGGATAGCTCAGCAAGGAAATGCAGGTGTAACCGTGCTCTCTGTAGTGGTCGCTCTTATTATATTAATAGCATTTTTATGGTTTTTAATGCGGTTTTTTGTGGTGGATGTACCGCTTGCTGTTGAAGATAATGTTAATGGTAAGTCAACAATTGCTCGAAGTTGGGAGTTGACTCAGGGTTCTGTTTGGCGGGTTCTTTTTATTTCTTTAGTTGCCTTTTTGATTACACTACCTCTTCAAATTATTGTTCAGATTCTTACCACTATTATTCAGTTGATTTTTGCACCTTTAGTAGAACAAAATTCATCAGTTTTTAGTCCCATTGTTTTTCTGTTAAATTTGGCTGTAAGTTTTGCCAGTTGGGCGGTCGTTTTACCATTCTGGCAAACAATTAAAGCTGTTGTTTACTATGACCTACGGAGTCGTCGTGAGGGATTAGGCTTGAGATTACGCGACCATGAGATTTAAACGCCAGCAAAAAAATTGCTATGGATATATTTAATCGTGTTAAATTCAGCACACCAGAGAGTGTAGAACTAGAGTTTACCCTTGCTGGAATTGGTAATCGCGCTTGGGCACTACTGATTGACTATCTCGTTTTGGGTGTGATATTGCTACTGTTCTTAAGTGCTTGGACAACAGTTTCCATTCAACTATCTGATTTGTGGAAATTTATTTTCCGCGATCAAGCGGCTTTTTGGTTGCTGGCGATCGCATCCCTTATTGGCTTCGCTATTTATGGAGGATATTTTGTATTTTTTGAAACTCTATGGCAAGGTCAAACCCCTGGGAAACGCTTTGTAAAAATTCGTGTCGTGCGAGATGATGGTAGACCGATTGGGCTGCAACAAGCAACACTGCGTGCCTTACTGCGACTATTTGACGAAGTTCTGTTTATCGGGGCAATTCTTATCATGTTTAGTAACCAGGAAAAGCGTTTGGGTGATTTGGCTGCTGGCACAATAGTGATTCAAACTCAGATACCTGCTCCATCCACAACTTTAACTATTTCAGAACAAGCAAAGTCTGTCAGCGAGCAATTGCTACAAATAGCCGATTTGTCAGCTATACTACCTGAGGATTTTGCTGTTATTAGGGAATATTTACTTAGACGCAGTGGAATGGTAGCAAAGGCAAGAGCCTCAGTAGCTCTGCGACTAGCTAAGGATATTCAAGCAATGATTCACTTAGAAAAGATACCAGAAGCTGTCACCCCAGATGTGTTTTTAGAAGCTATTTACCTTGCATATCAAAAATTTTCTGACTTTAAATTTTAGGCTGCAAGAGACTGAGGATGACTGAATGTTTAAGCACTAAAATCTAAACTTGGCCAGTCTGGTTGGCGATAATAGCGCGTCATATCATCAAACTTCCGGAGTTCGGCACGATGTATGGTCAATTGTGGGGAATTCTCTGTCCATTGCTGATTCAACTGAGAAAACATGGTAGCAAGGCGATCGCGGTCTAGACTCGGTGAAATTTCTCCAAAATAGCCCAATGTTACATGTGCCGTGAAATGATAATGTTGTTCAATTCCCAATGCCATTAAGTTGGAATTTTGATAAATTGCGCGACGCACTTTTACAATTTGCTCGTAACAGGCTTCATCCTGAGGTACCAAACAAACGCCTACAGCTCTTGGCATCACTACGAGTCCCTGAAGAAACCAGCGAATGGGATGAGTTTGCCGCTGCATTGATTGTTGATACTGCTCAAAAATTTGCCCAACGCAAGAGCGTAGCTGTTCTTCAAATTGTGGATTCTTTTCGCAAGCATCATGGTAAGCACTATCCCAAATCAAATCCGCCAAAGTCAAATGAAAGCTAGCAGGAGGTACAAGCACAATCCAATCAGAGTTTACGCTGAGCTGTAAAAGTTCCTGTTGGTAACCCTGTAAGCGTGCGTAGAAAGTAGAGTTGTCTGTTTCTTCTTCCCAAGGTGGAGTAATCACCGTATAGCCAGGAAAAGGTTCTGCTTGCCTTGCTCCCTCGGTATTGGGCTGAAATTTAGAAGATTCCTGGATATGCTGGATCTGAGTTCTACACGCTTCTGGTAGCGTCATCCGCGCTAAACGATTTAAGTAAGTTTGATATTTGTCGTCCAACCTTCATATCCTCGAACTCCACGCTTATTGATTGTAGGCAAAACTACTCGCATTAAATAAGCAATTTAAAAAGTATTTAGCTTTTTTGAGATGGTAGGGTGATGAGGGGGATGAGGGAGTGCGGGAGTGAGGGAGTGAGGGAGTGAGGGAGTGAGGGAGTATGCATGACAATCTCTAGGTTTGGGTCACAGCGATTGTTAAGAGTTAATTCTAGTTAGAGTGAGGTTCCCTATGGTTGTCTACTTTTACTGGGGTGAGGATGATTTTGCTATAGAAAAGGCGGTTGCACTTGTGCGCGATCGCGTCCTAGATCCTTTATGGACAAGTTTTAACTACACAGTAGTGCCAAACGATCAGCCTGATGCGCCGATTCAGGCATTAAATCAAGTGATGACACCACCTTTTGGAGCCGGTGGACGCTTGGTATGGCTTGCAAATACTACCCTTTGCCAGCAATGTTCAGACAATGTGCTATCTGAATTGGTAAGAACTTTGCCAGTCATCCCGGAAAATTCATTTTTGTTGCTTACGAGCAGTCACAAACCAGATGAACGCCTCAAATCTACCAAAATTTTGAAAAAATTTGCCCAATTCCGAGAATTTCCTTTAATCCCGCCTTGGAAGACGGAACTATTGGTGCAATCTGTCACTCAAGCGGCTCAAACAGTAGGAGTGAAGCTGACTCACTCAAGTGTAGAGATGTTGGCAGAAAGTGTAGGCAATGATACACGCCTTCTGCACAACGAGCTAGAGAAATTACGGCTTTATGCTCAAGGTAGCAATCAAGCTTTAGATACAGACGCCGTCGCTCAGTTAGTTCAAAATACAACTCAAAATAGCCTACAATTAGCAGCAGCAATCAGAACAGGCGACACAGCTAGAGCTTTAGCGATATTGACCGACATGATCAATGCTTGTGAGCCTCCTTTGCGAATAGTTGCTACGCTCATTGGTCAATTTCGCACTTGGTTGTGGGTCAAGCTGATGATAGAAAATGGTGAGCGCAATTCACAAGTTATTGCCAAAGCTGCGGAGATAGGCAACCCCAATCGCATTTACTATTTACAAAAAGAAATTCAATCTGTTTCTGTGCAGCAACTTATTGCCTGTTTACCTATATTGTTAGATTTGGAAGTTAGTCTCAAACAAGGAGCTTCAGAGATGTCAGCACTACAGACTAAAGTTATAGAGCTTTGTCAAGTATGTCGAGGAACTTGACAACAAAAACAAACATTTGATGGTTTGGGTGTTTTCTGGAACTTCTCACTCCTAAAATAATTCACAGTGATTAACATATCCCGACTGTAGTTGTTTCATAAAGCAAATGAGAAGATATTACCATGGCTTTTTCCGACTTAGTCTAGTTCGGATACTTTCCCAATCTTTGTTCGTAGGCGTTATTGCGACTGCAAGTTTGGTTTCTAGTGCTTTAGTTTTGAGTTCAAAAGCCGATGCTCAAGCTCCACAATCAGTTAACCCTAATGAACTTAGAAGTTACGCTAAAGCTATGTTAACAATGGAGCCACGGCGTCAACAAGCCTTTGATGAAATCAAAAAAATTATTGGTAACGGCGAAGTTCCTAAGATTGTTTGTAACAATAAGAACAGCTTAAGTGGTCTTCCTGGCAAGGCTAGAGATATTGCTGTGAATTACTGCCAAAGCTATCAAAAAGTAGTTGAAGAAAATGGTCTAACAATTGACAGATACAACACGATTACTACGCAGGTACAAAGTAACGAAGATTTAAAACGACAGATGTACAATCTACTACTTAACCTACAAAAAAATCCTTAATTTCTATTGGTACAATATAAAAAAAGATGAATTTTTTTCCAAGAAAAAATTGATGAAACTGGTTCCAACCGGAAAGGAGGAAATGTAATAAATCCAAACTTAAATAACTCAATAAGTGGTTGAACCATGAATGACCCTAAATATATTTAGGAGTTGATTGTGAATGAGTAATTATTTAGTATAGACGCAGACATTATGTATTGCGTCACTGTCTAGCTGCACACAGTGCTTGATACACAGTCACGTAAGTAGACAGGCGGAAATAAATCGAGCTATATAAAGATTTGTAAAAACGCCTGAAACCCGCGCCCTAGACTATAGCGGTTTGCAACCCGGAGTAAGGTACACCAAAGAAATAATGAACCACAGATGCACAATAAATAAAAGTTTTTCCTCTGTCTTCCCACGCCCCCACACTCTTTGTGGCTCCCCAATGCATCGGGGGGAATGAGGGGGATGAGGGAGTGAGGGAGTGAGGGAGCAAGGGAGCTCTTGAGCAGGGGAGAATAATTTGTGACTGTTGACTAATGACTAATGACTAATGACTAATGACTAATGACAGTTCTAACGAGTGAACTTTATTTGTACGGACGTACTTATTGCGGGAAAAGCTTCTTAAGAATCGGAATATTAAGTATCCAATTTAGCAGAAAAAGTCTCCATAGCAAAAATACGCCTTTACCTTAAAAAACTCTGTCTTGCGGTGATACAGACACCGTTTCAATTTTGATACGAGCTATCTGATAGTTTGGAATTGTAACATTGCCATGAGCAAACATACAATGATAACCAATATGCTTATGTATGAATGTGTCTTTAGCAGCGCCTGCGTAAGTACTGAATCTCTCTGAGAAGAAAACTCCTACTTGATTGGCTGATAATTCATCATTCACATCAACACCTGCACCAATCACTTCAGAACTGAACACAATGAAATCAGCACCAATGAAGTTACCTTCTGTGTCAAAAATTTGATGAGCAAGTTTGTCTTGATTAGCAAGAAAAGTATCATTCGGAATAATCACTGCCTTGTAGCTGAAGTAAATTTGACGTTTTATTTCAGTATTAATGGAGAAGGTAAATGATACAGTATTAGCCGCACTGGTATGAGCCAATGGTCGAAATAGACCAACAATGATTCCTTGAAAAATACCAGAACCACTGGTTGTAAATTCTTGAGTTAGATTCATAAGATTGCCATCTTCAGCCGTTCGTTTGATACCTTGTCTCGTAGGAGATTCTAAATCGAAAGTATCAAAATTACCATCATGCAAACCAAACCAAAAATGGCTTATACATAGTTCTTTTGGCGGCGTCAAGTTTTCAACTGTCAGCTTAAGAGTAGTAATTTTAACATGATTGTTAGATTCCGTCTCTGTATTTCTTTGCTTAAGCTGCTGCATGATGTGATGTATTTTTTTTTATTGACGACTTGCTTTTTGTTTAGTTGCAGTAAATACCTATTTTTTAAATACTAAAGTGCGTGTATCTATATACATAAAAATGTCACGCTGAACGTAACGTAGAAAAACATAGTCTCTTGCAAATACCCTTTGGCAAACCGCAAGAACTAGGCATCTTTGCTTTGTTCAGAATGACATTTGAAATTTCAACTTGGTATGACTACCAAATATCCCGTTTCTGTAGTAATTACACGATAAATGATTTTCATATAGCAACAAAGTACCCTCAAGGGTACTCTTGGATGAATAGTAGTTGTTTCTAAAATGTAGATGCGTTCGGCGTGCCGTAGGCTACCGCCCTATGCATGAAGGCGCAGTAGGGTTTAGACGCCTTAGACGTATGCCTCCTGCCAATGAATTATGGATGCTAACTAATCTTCATTCTCACAATCTAAAAATGCTTGTCGCTTTGCGTGAATATTTTTCATGTGCTTTTTCACTGTATTTACAGTAATGTAAAGCTGAGCAGCAATCTCTTTGTAGCTGTGTTTTGCTCGATAAAGATACCAAATTTCAGCTTCTCGCGGTGTCAATTCGTATTTTCTAACTTCAGCTAGTGCAATATTCTTTAAAGATTCACATTTATTTTCAATTATTACTAATAGGCAAGAGCGATTAAATCCGTCTAAGTTCAGCCGTCTCGCCCTAACACGAAAAATTTTTGACCTATCTACTACAATTTCATTAGATAGAATTATGATTTTATTCGGGTAAAGGCTACGGTCTAGTAATGTTTTGCAAAGATGCCAGATAGCAGGTGGGAGAAAATTGGAGTTGGAACTGTCTTGATTGAGTTGAGAAAGAATACGATAAGCAGATGTATTACTATAAATGAGTTCGCCTGTCTCATTTAAGAGTAAGATACCATCTTGTAAGTTTTCAATCACTTCTTGCAAAAAATAAGCTTGCTGCGAATTATGCAACTCAATGGTATCTAGCTGTTGTGGTTGAACTGCTGTTTTTGCCGATGTTTTTGTTATAATCATGGGAGATGCTTCAATTTTCACAACATTATTTAGTAGTTTGATTGGAATTGAAAAATGCACCTTGAATTATCTTAAAATTGTAGATGAATGGCAGATGAATATGCAAATCAGTGTGCCATTTATGACGTGCCACACTATCAGAGGAAACTTTTAAAAGTTTTTTTAGCCTTGTTGACAAGTTGATTGTAAATACAGCTCTTGAATGCTCTATTTCGGATGCAGATATTGCAAGAATTGAATTAACTTATGTATAGGGAAATTCCTATAAAAGCAGAATGGGAGAGTGAGAACCCCTCCCTTTGAAGGAGGGGATGAAACTTGACCTAAAGGAATTTATCCCTTTGTATCCTTCTTGTCTGCTATTAGCAGTGATGAGTTTTTTAGTTTGAAGTTTGATATCATGTCCGGATAATTATAAGTTATTAAGCGGACATGATATGAGATGTTAAGTACGCCCAACCAGGCTAGCAACGACTGTAGCTAACTCAGCAGGTTCAACAGGTTTAGGCAAATGCAGCTGATAACCTTCTTGAATGGCTCGCATTCTATCCTCTGGTCTGGCATATGCTGTTAATGCTGCTGCTGGAATCTTTCCGCCTTGCTGCGGTGAGGAGATGTCTCCAGCACGTTCAATCGCTCGCACTTTGCGGATCAAAGAATAACCATCTTCCTCTGGCATTCCGATGTCGCTTACCAAAACATCTGGTTTCCATTGTGTCATGGTATCCAGTGCTTCCCGTGCTGAACCCACCGCCTTGACTTCGGCTTGGCACTGTTGCAGTACAGTGAGCAGAAAATCTCGGGTATCAGCTTCATCGTCTACAACCAACACCCGCACGCCGTTAAGCGAAACATGTGGATCTGAGGTTTGGGAGTCAAACTCAGCAAGCGGTTGTCCAATGAGTTGGCTTGTTCCGTTGTCCGTTTGTCCCCTTGTCCTCTTTTCTTCATTATTGAGTAGCGCTAATTTGACTGTGAACGTAGCACCTTGACCTTTACCTGGGCTTTCTACGTGGATGGTACCACCATGCAGTTCTACTAAATGACGCACAATTGCTAACCCCAATCCCAGTCCACCATGTGATCTTGTGCTGGAACTATCAGCTTGACGAAAACGGTCAAAGACGTATGGCAGAAAATCGGAACTAATACCGATACCCGTGTCGCTTACCGAGATTTGGGCATATTGTGGGGTGTGGGGTGTGCAGGAGTGAGGGAGTGAGGGAGTGAGGGAGTGAGGGAGTAAGGGAGAGGCAAGTCCGTTGTTTTCCTTATCACCTTCTTTGACTACCCTAAGCTGCACTTCTACTCGACCACCTTCGGGTGTAAACTTGATGGCATTAGATAGCAGATTCCAAATGACTTGCTGCAAACGCTCTGGGTCGCCAGAAACCAAGAATTTGGGTTTTTGAATTTTTGACTTTAAATGATTAGATAAATTATTAGGTTGCTCCTCGGCGAATTTTAGATTTTGAGTGTGAGAAAATTCTGGATTTTCATCAGTATTACCCAAGCCATTATCTAAAACATAAAAATTTAAATTGATTTCTTTTGCCTCAGCAGCGAAGTGTACGGTTTCAAGCGCAGCATCAATGATGGCAACGAGGTCGCAAGCGCGGACATTAAGCCGTAACTTGCCTCTAATCATCCGCGAGATATCCAGTAAATCTTCAATGAGCTGCGTTTGCGCCCTAGCATTTCGCTCTATTGTCTCTAATGCCTTAGCAACCTTGGTTGGATCTAGCTGGCGACGGGAACGTAAAAGCTGCGCCCAACCTAGGATAGCGTTGAGGGGCGATCGCAACTCGTGGGACAAGATTGCCAAAAATTCATCTTTCATGCGGTTTGCCTCTCTCAACTGCTCAGTTTGCTGTTGTAAAGAAGCAATCAAGCCAGCGCGTTCCATTGCAATGGCAATCTGGTCGCACACTGCTTGCATCATCCCTATTTCATTTTGAGTAAAATTGGATCGCTTACGGCTGCCAAAGGCAAGAGTTCCCAAAAGCCGTCCCTGCGCTATTAAAGGGTAGCTGTAATATGCTGTAATCCCCACAGAGCGGATAAACGTTGTTTTTGGATCAGTGGATTGCTGCACATTTTCCACAGCTATTGAACGACGCTCTTGTGCTGTCGTACCGCACACCCCTTCACCAAACTTCATCGACTCAACTTGTTTTCCCAATTCCTCTGTCACACCACTATAGGATGCCAGTTGCAATACCTGCTTATCTTCATCAACTAAATAGTTAAAGTAAACATCTAAACGAATTTGTTCCGAGAGTTTTCTAAACAACCCATCAATCAATGCCACAGGCTGCTGACTTGATAGTAAATCACTTGCTGTGCTGAATAATAGCTGGAGCCTTCTATAACCCAATGAAAGCGCTTTTTCCACCTTTTTGAGATTGGTAATGTCTTGAAATACCAAGACACAGGTCGCTGGATGACCGTGCATTGCGCTTAGGGTATCGGCAAATATCAGCAGGGAACGCACACCTACTGGGGTGTGCCAGTCGAGTTCAAATCCCTCAATACGTTCGCCACGGGCAACTCGCATGCCTGGAGCCTGTTCTGCTGGAATAATATTTCCCGCCGCGTCGGTGGAGTAGTAATAAGTACCATAGTCTTGGGATGATTCTGCCTTGGGGAATTTGCCCCCAGCCACAACGTCCGCAGCAACGTTGGCGAAAGTGACCTTTGCTGTTCCTGGTTCTATCAACAGCATCGGCATTGGCATGAGGTTGAGCAAATCTTCGAGCCATTTTTGCTGATTGCGGAGTGTTTCCTCGACCTGCTTACGCTCTGTGATGTCGTTAGTAAAGGCAAGAATTTGTTCTATTTCACCGTTTTCATCCAAAAGCGGCAGATATTTGATTTCTGTGGTGAATGTGCCGTAATCGGGTAAGGTGATTGTGGCTTCTGTCCTTTGTAAGGTGCGGGTTTCTTGCGCCTTAATTAAAGTGGGAAGATAAGCTTGTGTTGCCTCAGAGGGAAAAATTTCCTCGTCAGTGCGTCCAAGAATTTCCTCTTTTGGTTTTTTAATGCGCTGCAATGCGGCTGTATTGACAAACTGCAACCGCCGCTGAGCATCGTAAATAGCAAAGACATCAGGAATGTTATCAAGTGCCAAACGGAATCTTTCTTGGGTCTGGCGCAGTGCTTGCTCTGCTTGTTTGCGAGCGCTCAAATCCAAGATAAATACTACCGACTCCTCGCGCTTTTCGCCTAGTAACGAGTAACCTATTAAAACTGGGACGCGGCTACCATCCTTACGAATGTACTCTTTTTCGTAAGGCGTACAAGCACCTTTCTCCCTGGCTTCGGCTATGCGTTCTTCATCCAGGGGTAAATACTCTGGTGGTGTGATGTCAACCCAGCTGATTTTATCTGCTTGTAACTCCTCTGGTGTGTAGCCAATCATCCGCAGAAATTCGTCATTGGCGTTGCGGACATGACCGTGAATGTCACCAAAAAGAATGCCGATAACGTTGGCATCTACAAAACTATTGAGTTTTTCTTCATTTGCTTTGAGGGCTTCTTTAACGCGATCGCGTTGAATTTCCATGCGTTCCAGCGCCGCGACACTTTCCCAGATCAAGACGCAGAAACTGACAATCAGCACCACGACAAGCAGCGAAACCGCGAATGCTGGCTCGTAAAATTCTGCTCTTAGTCCTTGGAGAATCAACCACCCTAGTACTAAAGGTACGGCGATCGCTGCTAGTAACAACCGACGTGCCAGCAAGCCGCCGTAAGTTTCGCTCGTGACTATCCGCATCAACCCTTCATCGGGATGAGTCCACAGTACACCTACACAAAGCACTGTAAACGCCAGTGCGGTGTGTAACGCCATTGATGTACTGTAAGGAGGAAAGCCGTAGAGAATATCAACGCCGTAAACATAGCCGATAATCGCCTGTAAAGACATCAAAGCGGCAATGAGGGCGAAAATCTGGGCATACCAATAGCTACGCCGAGTTTTTGGTTCACCCACAAGCTCCAACGCTCTGCCAATCAACAAAAAGTTCACTGCTGTGTTCAATCCCATTCGCCCTGGATGGGATGTCATCAAAGCATTTGGCGAGTCACGCAATAGCAATTCATCTATACCGAGATTCCAGCCGAACAAATCTTGACTCAGTGTGAGCGCAGCAATGACGAGGACAGTTGTTGCACACACCCTGGATAAGAGTGAGGGGGATGAGGGGGATGAGGGGGATGAGGAGGTGATGGGGGTATTTTCTCCCCCTACTCCCCCTTGAGACAGCCACAGAGACACGCCAGACAAAATGAAGCACACAGCTGCATTTGCCTTCATGGTCACAATGCTTAAAGAAAAGCAGTTCTTGATAAATTCTAGGTCGAGGCACCAGCTAAGTAGTACCAAGCAGCCGACAAATATAGTGATTGCACTTGCAGTTTGTGCAACCACTGAATGTGAAGAGATTTGATCTGAATTTTGTTGGCGCAAGCGGTTGACTCTTAACATTGAAGGCTTTTTAACCGCATCTATCTAGCGTGGTAATGTTTACTGTCTGCTGGAAAATTTTTATTCTCTATCCTAAGTCATTTATGCTTTTCATTAACTTTGTTTACATCTACCGTTGTACAGATTTTAAAATAATTGTGAGCGATTAAGGACAAGAAAAAAAGTAGGAACTGCTTAGTGATCTTATGTTAATGATAATTAATTTTTCAGGCAAAGTGCCTGTTTTGTAAGTCGGGAGGTGGTTTGTGCCTACGCGAAGCGTCCCGGAGGGAAGCGCATAAATTGACCTTCTTCAGATCCCCGACTTCTTTAAGAAGTCGGGGATCTATGGCTTTGTGTTAGTAAAAAAACAGGAAGAAATCTGCCTCATATGTAAGAACAGCTTATCAAGCAAATAATTTAAATCGTAGAAGTTGGGTTTCAATTGTTTGAGGCAAGATTTGGCTAAGTTCTGTAGTGTCTTGAAATTGCAAAATTTGCGATGATGGTAAGTCAAAGGGAAACTGCCCCGGCAAGTCTAGGCGCTGCATTTGAGCTAGGAGAATTTGCTCGGATCGCTTACTTTGAATGGCATAGCCAATTTCTACACAGACATGGGGACTGGGAATCAATTGGGCAGTTTCTTTAGTGTCGGTTTTAGCAACAGGCGTGGCGTCGGCAATAAACAACAAACTTCTATGAATTTTTCGCATTATTGTGCGGCTAAGTCGCAGAGAACCTTCCTTCGGGCGGTAGGACTCTATTAAAGACAGAGGTAAACGCGATCGCCTGTTCAAAATTTCCAAACTATCAAGCAGCCCCTCTCGTAAAGCTTCACTTGCTGCTGGATATTCAGTTTGATGGCATAAAAAAATTGTTGGTTCTAACTGCGCTAACACAGTCTGCTTCGTGAAATATATTTCATGGCTTATCAAGTCAATATTAGCCACACAATAACCACCACTACCCTCAATATAGAACTCAACATTTTCTCCTGCCAGATAGCGCCCAAACCAAGTCGATTTCTTTACTTGCTCACTCTCTTCCAAGAAATCCGCTCTTAGTCCTGATTTCAGTAGGCTTTTTTTATTGACGCGAATATCCGGCGGGCGTTTTTCCAGTTCTAAAATCGGCTCATAATTCTCTAGATACCATGCTCCCAGAGCAATAATTGACATAAGGCGCTATTTCAACTGTCTCTATCTATTCAACTTTGTACAAGCTTACACCTAGGTGCGCTTTTTATGACAACAACACCCAACATTCTACTAGATGAGCTATTTCCTCTGTTTGTTCATTCTACCTAGGGATGTACTGAGTTTCTCACTCTTCTTAAAAGCGATCGCTCCTCAGTTACATTGCCCCCTGTATCTCTACATTTGAGGAAATATCATCATTCGAGTTGGGTGTTGCTGCCTTGTTGCGAGACAGATGTAGATTTAACAGCGTCTTTTACCTCTTTGCTTATTTTCCCTCTAGCTGTTTTATCTGCCAGGGAAGCTTTTCAGCTTCAATTATTAAGTTAGCACGTCTTGAATCTTAGGGGTTTTTATTGAAATATTAGTTTACTTTTTTAAGTAAACTAATATTTATAAAATCATGTTACTATCTCATATTTATATCGACCAGACTATTATGAAAAATGAGCCAATACTCAGTTATTGTTAAATTTTAGCAAAATTTGAGCAATTACCAAAATTTTGGTTGCGAGTTCCTGCTTCCTACTTCCTTGGGAACTGTTTGTGGGATGGGAACCGTCATAGGCGACAGCACCAAGGGGATGAGGATGAGCAAACAGCACTGCTCTCACCTCCTGCAGCGCGCTTACTCACTTCATCAGCGTACCGATCAAAAATATTCAGGGTGAGTACATGGTAGTGCGTCCGTCTCGGATTGTGGCTATCCGGGTAGAACCCATTTTTAGCTCTAGTGTGGAAAGATTTACCTAAATCATGAGAAAAACGCTTGCTTTTGTGTCATTAAGTTTAGGAATTGCCCTTGTTAACCCGGTTTGGTCAGTTTTTGCTCAGCAGGTTCCTGACTTATCACCAATACCAATACCAGTCCCAGGTCAACCTGAGAATTTGCCACCACCACAACCCAGCCAACCCCAGGAGGTTCTGCCATCGTTAGTACCAGTAGATGTAGGAACAACTTGTAACAGTTCATACAGTTGCCTCGGTTGGGATGAACAAATTTGGGGTGGAAACGGCATTGGCGACCGCAACGCACTTTTGACGGCAATAGACAACAGTTTGCGTTACCTAACAACTGATAGAGCTATAGCAGTGTATCAGAATTATCCTATTAGAGAGATTACCCTTGAGCGCGTCCGTCGTAGTTTGCAACGTTTCCGCCAATTGGTTGTTAGCTCACAGTCACCAGCACAACTGCAAGCTGCTGTGAGTCGGGAGTTTGTTTTTTACAAATCAGTCGGGAACGATGGCAATGGGACTGTGAAGTTTACTGCTTACTACGAGCCTGTTTATTCCGCCAGTCGTGTTCGCACCTCAGTATATAAATATCCTGTTTATCGACTCCCGCCTAACTTCGACAAATGGGCTAAACCACACCCAAAACGGATTGAGTTAGAAGGAAAAGATGGTTTGCCAGACAATAAAAGCCCGTTACGAGGTTTGGAGTTATTTTGGTTTCGTAATCGTTTAGACGCATACATGGTTCAAATTCAAGGTTCTGCCCAACTCAAGTTAACTAATGGCACAACAACATCCGTTGGCTATGCAGGTGGAACAGATTACCCCTGGACAAGCATCGGGGGACAACTGGCAAAAGATGGCAAACTACCTTTAAAGGGTTTGACGATGCCAGTTTTGCTAAACTATTTCCAGCAAAATCCCAAAGAAATGAGTAATTATCTACCGCGCTGGGAACGCTTTGTCTTCTTCAAAGAAACTGGTGGTACACCTGCTACAGGAAGTATTCGTGTGCCAGTCACAGCAGAACGTTCGATTGCGACTGATAAATCTGTTATGCCTCCAGGAGCATTGGCGCTGATTAACACCAGTTTGCCGTATCCTGCTCCGGGTGGAAAGCTAGCGTATCGTACTGTCAACCGCTACGTGCTTGACCAAGATACAGGAAGTGCTATTAAAGGACCAGGACGAGTTGATTATTTTATGGGAAGTGGCAAATTAGCTGGCGATCGCGCTGGTGTGACTGGCGGCAATGGCAACTTATATTATTTGTTATTGAAGCAGTAATTATAACTTTTCAATCTTGGTATTTACAGGTCATTTGTTTAACCAATACCTGCCTTTCAAAGGGGTGTAGGGGAAGAAGAAGGGGTTTAAGGGCGAAGCCCTTACCCCCCTATTCTTCCCCCTTACACCCTTACACCCTTACCCCCCTAGTTTTTGTAAATACACATTTGTAGGGTGTTTGGAACCGCAGATGCACGCAGATAATTTATCTGTATGCATCTGTCCGTACTTTCTCTTAAGCATGAAATATTATTCATCTATGTGCAAAGAACATAACTTTAGTAAAAAGCGACAATTATTTTGCCTGTATCTAGGAGTTGTGAAAAAATAACTATGAAATTCAGTGAAATTTTAGAAAAACTTGGTGACGCCGCCGCCTCCAGTAGCTTCTCCTTCAATAAAGATAATGACCCAGAAATTACAGGGTTAGCAGCAGTAGATGAAGCGACAAGCGGCACTCTCAGCTACATTGAAGGAGCAAGATTTGCTTCTATGGTTAGCAAAACCAGTGCCAGTGCTTTAATTTTGCCTTTAGATGAAACATTGCAGACACAAGCACAAGAACGGGGCATTGTTTGGATAGCAACAAAAGAACCAAGACTCCTATTTGCCAAAATTATCGTGCTGTTTTACCAACCTTGGCGTCCCACTCCAGAAATTCATCCTACTGCCGTTATTCACCCGACAGCAAAAATAGGTAACCAGGTGTACCTAGGTCCTCATGTTGTGATTCAGCAGGGAGCAGAAATTGGCAATGATGTGTGCGTTCATGCCAATGTCGTAATTTATCCAGATGCCAAAATAGGCGATCGCACCACCTTGCACGCTAATTGTACTATCCACGAACGGACTCGCATTGGTGCAGATTGTGTGATTCACAGTGGTGCTGTTATTGGTGCTGAAGGCTTTGGCTTTGTTCCTAGTTCAACTGGTTGGGTGAAGATGGAACAATCTGGCTACACGGTTTTAGAAGATGGTGTAGAAGTCGGCTGCAACAGCGCTATCGACCGCCCAGCGGTAGGAGAAACACGAGTAGGTCGCAATACCAAAATTGACAATATGGTTCAAATAGGTCACGGTTGCCAAATAGGTGCTGGTTGTGCATTGGCAGGTCATGTTGGTATGGCGGGAGGCGTGACACTTGGCAATGGTGTTATTTTGGCTGGACAGGTGGGAATTGCCAATCAGGTAAAGATTGGTGATCGGGCGATCGCATCTGCAAAAACTGGAATTCATAATGATGTAGCACCAGGAGAAATTGTCTCTGGAAGTCCAGCCATATCTCACAAACAATACTTGAAGGTGTCAGCTATTCTCACCCGCCTACCAGAAATGTATCAAGTCCTCAAACAGTTACAACGTAAATTTAACAATGGTAACGACTAATAGCGTTTCTCTATGAAGATGCGCCGCCTTAGCCTGCTTTTGCAGGCTTTGTTTGCTGAGTCGGCGATTTAACCTATAGGTGAATAAAGCCCATCCGTTCGTACACTTTGGCTACAATTTTTGTGTACTTGTACCTTTTGCTCCCTTTGGTCTTACGTGCTAGTTTTTATTGTCTGCGCTTGAGAATTTTTTCTCGCTTTGCAAAATGCTTTGGATTATCAAACTTAGACACTTTACTGCTATCGCTGATAATTGCAAAGTGCTTCAATTCTATAGTAACTATAGTATAGCAACTATAGCAGTCCTATTTGAGTTGTGAGATTTTTTGACAAACCACGTAGATGTAAAAGACACAAAGAAAAGATTTCACAAATTATTTAGGATTGCTATAATTCTTTGCCTAGCAATATTTATTGTTACTGACATACTTAATATCGAATCTGGCTTTTAAGACTCTTCATTTTATTTATAGCCCTTGCCTTGCAGGCTTTGTACGTATAGTCTCAAGTTTTGTCATAGAAAAGCTAATTTTTAACTCAATATTAGCAAGCATCTAGCTGTCCATTTTGCTGTTAAATTCGCACTTCGCTTTGTTTGTTAACCAAGTCATAAAAGCAAAACAATTTTGTAGAATCACTTTTTAAGTATATATACTTAAAAATTTCTTTAAATGAAAAAATGTATGTAAAATGCATATTTAATGATAGCTATGTTGCGGTTAATAGAGAAAAAGTAATCTAAATCTGGCTGAAGAAAAATATATGAGCAAAAACAGTATAATAACAAACATTCCGGAGGAAATGAGTGACCAACTGGAAGTTGGAAATTGGATCATAAAGATTGGTTCACCTCAAGGCGCGACAGCGAGTATAGCAACCAAGGAAGAAAAATTGACTTGGCGATCGCGTTCCACTCCATTGATAGTTGAGGAACCCTCAGATACCATACTGAATCGACAAGAATCAGTCAAAGAAGCGATCGCTGCCTTTCAATCGGGACAATCGGTAGAATTTTACGGCACAGCCGGTGTTGGAAAAACAGTTTTATTGCGTAACTTGGCGCAGAACAATCAAGTCAAATCACTTTTCCCTAGTGGTGTTATTAGCCTATCTCCTGTGCATCCAAATGTAGACGATTTACTTCAGTATATATGGGATGCATTTTATGAAAGCAACATTCCCTATAAACCAACTCATAACCAAATCCGTCAACAACTCCAAGAAAAACAAGCTCTTGTGGTGCTGGATGATCATGGACTCATCCAAGATGAATTGGAAGAGCTGATGAATGCGGCTAATCAGTGTACCTTTTTGATCGCTTCGTCAAAAGGGCGAATGAAAAAAAGGGGGCGCTCAATGTTGCTTTCTGGACTATCGATAAATGATACTCTGGCTTTAGTGGAAAGAGAACTGCAACGTTCTCTCAATATAGAAGAACTCGCTGGGGCAAAATCCCTGTGTACTATTTTCAACGGGCATCCGATGAAAGTGCAGATAGCAGTGGCAAACATACTGGAAGAAGGACGCTCGCTTACGGAAGTTGTGAGTCTATTATCAACAGATACTCCTGGTAACTATCTGCTGCAACAAATAGTCACATCGCTATCAACATCACAAAAAATGATTCTGAATTTATTAACAGTCATGGGTGGTGTTGGGCTTGAAAGTGAACAGATAATTGATATCACAGAAATTCCTGATGCTTTTAATATACTTGAGGGATTACGTAGGCGTAATTTCGTGCAGTTTGATGGTTCTCGATATCAGGTCAGTAAGACTGTAGTTGAACTTTTACCGCCAGAATGGAAGTTGACAGCACCTGTGGAAAAAGCAATCGCCTACTTTATAAATTGGGCGGAACGACACCAACAGCAACCCAACATTTTGTTATCCCAAACCGATGCGATCGTACAAATTATAGAGATAGCAGTTAGAGAGAGTCGTTGGAAAGATGTCTTGCACTTGGTAAAAGCAGTGGAAGAGACATTGGCTTTAAGTAAGCAATGGGGTTTATGGGAGCAAGTCCTGTCTCGGGGATTACAAGCATCTCAAGCCGAAACAGATAAAGTTGCCCAAGCTTGGGCATTGCATCAATTAGGGACTCGTGCCCTTTGTTTAGAAGAAAACAGCACAGCTAAAGATTACCTTACCAAAGCAATACAATTACGGGAATCGCTTGATGACGCGATGGGAGTTGCAGCAACTCGCCACAATCTTAATTTATTAGAAAATTCTCCATCTTGGTCATCAACTCAAAATAGCCAGCGCCCAAATGTAAACGATTCCCCAAAAAACTTTACACAATCTCCGCTACCGACAACCAACGATACTAACCATCTCCTGACTCGAATGAATATAGTATCGTCAGAGAACACTTCCCCCTCCGGTAAAAGTGTGTATAAAAAAGCCTTGCTGTTTCCAACAGGAGTCATCACGACTGGAATTGTAGCCTCAGGCGGATTACTCGCTTGGTTTAACTGGCATCGTTTCACACCCTTACCCTCACCAACATCCACCACCGCGCCGAAAACGACTAAACGGTCACCTATTCCCAAACCGAAACCCACAGCGCCCGCCAGACCATCAGTGATTATCGAACCTCCATCCACAGTCACTGTTCCGCTGTCACCTCTTCCTGAAGTTATACCCAAAGTCAATCCACCGATAGAACCAAACATCGAAGACCAACAACCAATCATTCCCAAACGTGAGAAGTCAAAAAGAAAACCTACACCTGCACCCGCGACACCGACGAGAACAGTTGCACCCACAGTTATACAACCCACTCCAGAGACAACTGTACTACCAACACCAACAGCGGAAGAAGTTACACCCACCCCAACTTTCACGCCGTCTCTGGCACCAAATTCTGAACAAAATCAACCGACCGTAGAACCTACACCTACTCCAATTACACCACTTCCAACTCCAGTACCGACACCAACAAGCGAAACCACACCTAATTCAGCGTTCACAATCACACCAACTGCCCAACCAAGCAACTTAACAATTGAGAACAATACACTACCGACACCAACAGACGAAACGACACCAACTACCCAATCAAGCAACTTAACAATTGAGAACAATACACTACCGACACAAACAGACGAAACCACACCAACTACCCAATCAAGCAACTTAACAACTGAGAACAATACACTACCGACACCAACAGACGAAACGACACCAACTACCCAATCAAGCAACGTAACAATTGAGAACAATACACTACCGACATTCACAAGCGATACCACACCAGTTGCTCAACCAAGCAACGTAACAATTGAGAACAATACACTACCGACATTCACAAGCAATACCACACCAGTTGTTCAACCAAGCAACGTAACAATTGAGAACAATATACTACCGACACTAACAAGCGATACCACACCTACTTCAGCGTTCACGTTCACACCAATGGCGGAATCGCCCAACTCAACAATTGATCACAACACAGTACTGATATCAATAAACGAAACCATACCTATTTCAGCGTTCACGCTCACACCAATTGCCCAACCAAGTAACTTAACAATTGAGAACAATACACTAGCGACACCTACTTCAGCGTTGACAATCACACCAGTAACCCAACTCAGCAACGAAACAATTGATCACAATACAGAAACCCAGAACGCACAAGACAGAATGACCTTTACGGACAAATTATGGAAGTGAAATTGTAGGGTACGTTAATGGAGGTAACGCACCGTCTTATAAAGACTACTCGCTTCCCGCCAGAAGAATACCTATTTTTTAACCGCACGAGCCAAGAGAGGACACAGAGACAGAGGAGTAAATTATTATAGGTAATCTTAGACCGGGAAGGGAGTAGTACAGGACGACAGAACTAGACAGTTAGAAATAGGTTAAAACCTTGGTGATGTAAGTTTTTTCTCTCCTGACTTGTGACTTGTGACTTGTGACTCCTGGCACTGGTGTGATAGCGAATGCTAACGCACCCTACAAGCTTTTGCTCAAAATCCCAATTTTTCCAAAACTGGTTTGGTGGAAACGATGTGTCGTTCTAGACCGAGTTCTTTCGGACTCACCCCAACTGCTAAAGCAATCAATTGGGGTAAATGCAGCACTGGTAAACCTAGTTTCTGTCCAATGACCTTTTCCACCTCTGGCTGACGCGAATCTAAGTTAAGGTGGCACAAAGGACAAGGCGTAACCATACAATCAGCACCAGCTTCTAGCGCTTCTTGAATATGTATCCCCGCCATTTTAAAAGATTGGGTCGTGGCGTAGCTGGAAAGGGGCCATCCACAACATTGCGTACGACCTCTGTAATAAATAGGTTCTGCGCCTAACGTGCGAAACACATTTTCCATCGCTTCGGGTCGGAAAGGGTCATCATAAGGCATCGACTTTTGAGCACGTAGGAGATAGCAGCCATAAAAAGCTGCACATTTTAATCCCGCTAACTTGCGGGTAACACGTTTTTGAATTTCCTCTAAACCATAGTCTGTAACTAGGGCATAAAGCAGATGTTTGACTTCGGTCGTTCCGCGATAAGGTAAACAACCTTCTTTTTGTAGCAAGCCATTCACCTGTTCAACGTATGCTGGATTTGTTTTTTGGCATTCTTTTAAGCTTTCATCAACATGACCAATCACACCCTGACAAGTGCTGCAATGGGTCAGCAGTGGTAGATTTAACTCTTCTGCTAAAGTAATATTGCGGGCATTAACCGTATCTTCCAACAGTTGGGAATCTTCCTTATAAGTGCCGGAACCACAGCAAGCAGCTTTTTTAAGTTCAACCAGTTCAATGCCCAAAGCTTGACTGAGGGCAACAGTTGATTGATGAAGCTCGCGGCAAGCTCCTTGGGCAACACAACCTGGGAAGTATGCGTATTTTAATGTATGGGTTAGCATAGTATTCTGGTTAGTCAATAACTGTTTTATCATCACTATTTAATGTTGGTAGCAAAGCTATCGCTCCTGAAAATGCACATCCTCATAAAAATTTAATAAAAGTTGTAAAACATCATTAGTTTACACAGTGTAAGCGATCGCCTACCACGTTCTACTCTCGAACTGCTCTTGGAGCGGTTGTTCTATCGAAATTTAGAAATGGAACGGAATACAGATTTTCAATAAAGAAAATCCAAGACCAGTGTACGGATGATCGCGCTTTCCGTTAAGATCAATATGCTCAAAAACATATCCCCCATAAACAGCGGATTATAGCAACTTGTTGAGGACTTTTATCTATGAGCCAATCGGAAATTTTTGACACGGTCAAGAAAATTGTTGCCGATCAACTTAGCGTTGATGCCGAAACGGTGACACCACAATCGAATTTTGCTAATGATTTAGGGGCTGACTCCTTGGATACTGTTGAATTGGTCATGGCTTTGGAAGAAGAGTTTGACATTGAAATTCCCGATGAAGCTGCCGAAAAAATTACAACAGTTCAAGAGGCAGTTGACTATATTAACAACAAAGTTGCCGCATCCGCCTAAAAAAATGCTGAGTGCTGAGTAGCGAAAAGCCAGCGCTGTGCGGAGGTGTCTTTGATTGTAGACGTAACAGCGGCTGACCGTAAGGGTAGCGACTGGCGTTGCCTCATTTGTAAAGAAAAATGACTCGGAACACATTGCTTGGAACTCGGGACTTTACTCAGGACTCAGCATTCATGACTCAGCACTATTTTGTTCTGCCTGCATCAAGAGCCACTTAACTATTGTCATGACTGATTTTATACGTAAACGCGTTGTTGTCACTGGTGTTGGCGCGATTACACCGATTGGTAATACACCAGCCCAATATTGGGAAGGATTGATAAGCGGGCGCAATGGCATTGGTGAAATCACCTTGTTCGATGCGTCTCGTCATGATTGTCGCATTGCTGGTGAGGTAAAAAACTTCGATCCGCATGAGTATATGGATCGTAAAGAAGCCAAACGCATGGATCGCTTTGCTCAATTTGGCGTTTCTGCGGCAAAACAAGCTCTCGGCGACGCGCAGTTAGTCATCAATGACCTAAACGCAGAACAAATTGGCATCATTATTGGTTCTGGCGTTGGTGGTTTGAAGGTGATGGAAGAACAGCAAACAATCTACCTAAACCGTGGTCCCGACCGCTGCAGTCCGTTCATGATACCGATGATGATAGCCAATATGGCAGCAGGGTTGACAGCAATTCACACTGGTGCTAGAGGACCAAATTCCTGCTCAGTCACTGCTTGTGCCGCTGGCTCAAACGCCATAGGGGATGCTTTTCGCCTGGTTCAAGGGGGATATGCCCAAGCAATGATTTGTGGCGGGTGTGAAGCGGCAATTACACCCTTGTCTTTGGCTGGATTTGCATCAGCTAGGACACTTTCGCTTCGTAATGATGATCCGGCTCATGCCAGCCGCCCATTTGACAAAGACCGCGACGGATTTGTTATGGGAGAAGGTGCGGGCATCTTAATTTTAGAAGAGCTACAGCACGCCCTCAGTCGCAAAGCCAGAATTTATGCAGAAATTGTTGGCTATGGCATGACTTGCGACGCTTACCATATGACCTCTCCAGTACCCGGAGGCGAAGGCGCAGCAAGAGCCATCCAACTGGCACTCAAAGACGCAGGACTAATGCCAGAACAGGTGAGCTATGTCAATGCTCATGGCACCAGTACGCCAGTAAATGATCCGACGGAAACGGCCGCAATTAAAAGAGCTTTGGGCGATCGCGCCTCAATAATACCAATTAGCTCCACTAAATCAATGACAGGTCATCTATTAGGCGGGTCTGGTGGAATTGAAGCGGTAGCAACAGTACTAGCGATCGCCAATGACCAGATTCCACCGACAATTAATCTGGAAAACCCCGATCCCGATTGTGACCTGGATTACGTGCCTAACACCAGCCGGAAAGCAAAAGTTGAGGTTGCCCTATCCAATTCTTTTGGTTTTGGCGGTCATAATGTGACACTAGCCTTTAAGAAGTACGTCTAAAGTTGGAAATTTAAAATGCGTGTATCTGACTTCAGACGTAGTTAACAACGGTGTGAAGAACGGGTGTAGGGCTGTTCGCTTGATAATTAAGTTCATTCAATACCGATAACAGGGGGATTCCCTCATAAAATTAATCCAAAATCCATTAACAAAAATCCCAAAATATGCCGCTTGTCCGGCAACAAGCACCAATGGGATGATGAGGATACTGCATTGGGGATCTCAAGCAACACGGCAATAAGCGAATGACAACTCTGATTAGCAAAACCCGCCACTCAGCAGTTCGGTAGGAAGGAAGCGAGTTTTCCCTTGAGGAATATCCACAGCGGAAACTCGCAAGGAAAATCCACACCCGGACAGTTTCTACAGGGAAACCCTTTTTGGAACTGTCCTCAAGAACCACTAAGGGCGCAGTGTCGTCGCTTTTTGCCTCCCATGTAGTGAAACCAAAAGAGTGCTAACCCGTCGTAAAGAACAATCTCTTATTATGGCTGTTGCAACCCAAACCCTCGAAGAAGTTTGTATTAACTCGATCCGCTTTCTGGCAATTGATGCCGTAGAAAAGGCAAAGTCTGGTCACCCAGGGCTGCCTATGGGCGCAGCGCCAATGGCTTTTGTGCTATGGGATCGCTTTTTGCGGTATAACCCCAAAAATCCCAAGTGGTTCAACCGCGATCGCTTTGTGCTATCTGCCGGTCACGGCTCAATGTTGCACTATGCCTTGCTTTACCTGACAGGCTTCGACAGCGTGAGCATTGAAGATATTAAGCAATTCCGTCAGTGGGAATCGAGAACCCCCGGACACCCCGAAAACTTCATGACCGCTGGCGTGGAAGTTACCACAGGACCTCTGGGGCAAGGAATTGCCAATGGAGTCGGTTTGGCGATCGCCGAAGCACACCTTGCTGCAAAGTTCAACAAACCCGATGCCAAGATTGTTGACCATTACACCTACGTAATTTTAGGTGATGGCTGCAACATGGAAGGCGTTTCTGGTGAAGCTTGTTCTTACGCGGGACACCTGGGATTAGGCAAACTCATCGCTCTGTACGACGACAACCACATCTCCATCGATGGTTCTACAGACATAGCATTCACCGAAGATGTTTCCAAGCGGTTTGAAGCTTACGGTTGGCACGTACTGCACGTTCAAGATGGCAATACCGATTTAGAAGGAATTGCCAAAGCAATTGAAGAAGCAAAATCCGTCACCGATAAGCCTTCTTTTATTAAGGTAACAACCACGATTGGTTACGGTTCGCCCAATAAAGCAAACACCGCTGGTGTTCACGGTGCTGCTCTTGGTGGCGACGAAGTTAAACTCACCCGCGAAAACTTGGGTTGGGAACACGAGCCTTTTGTCGTTCCAGAAGATGCTCTTAAGCACTGGCGCAAAGCAATTGAGCGCGGCGCAAACTACGAAGCTGAATGGAACAAAACCTTTGACACCTACAAAGGCAAGTATGCCCAAGAAGCGGCTGAGTTTGAACGTTACATTAGCGGTAAACTCGCCGATGGTTGGGATAAGGTACTACCCACCTACACTCCCGAAGACAAAGGAGTAGCCACCCGCAAACACTCAGAAACCTGCCTCAACAAACTGGCACCGGTTTTACCAGAGCTCATTGGTGGTTCGGCTGACTTAACTCACTCCAACCTAACTGAGATTAAGGGCTTCGGCGACTTTCAGAAAGGACAATACCAAAACCGCAACATCCACTTTGGTGTGCGGGAACACGGTATGGGCGCAATCTGTAACGGCATATCGCTGCATCGTTCTGGATTAATTCCCTACGGCGCTACCTTCTTGATCTTTACAGACTATATGCGTGCTGCCATCCGCTTATCCGCCCTGTCCCACGGTGGCGTGATTTGGGTGATGACTCACGACTCGATTGGACAAGGTGAAGATGGTCCAACGCACCAACCCATTGAAACTCTTGCTTCCCTGCGAGCCATTCCTCAGTTAACAGTGATTCGCCCCGCAGACGGGAACGAAACCTCTGGCGCTTACAAAGTGGCGATTGAGAAAGCAAAGCAACACGCTCCCACCTTGTTGGCGTTCACCCGTCAAAATGTCCCGAACTTACCAGGGACATCAATTGAGGGCGTCACCAAGGGTGGATATACGGTGGTTGACAGCGAGGGTACCCCGGAACTGATTCTAATTGGTACTGGTTCCGAATTGAGCCTCTGCGTAACCGCAGCCGAGAAACTCACCAGCGAAGGCAAGAAAGTCCGTGTTGTCTCACTACCCTCGTGGGAACTGTTTGAAGCACAAGATGCGGCTTATAAAGAATCTATTCTGCCTAAAGCCGTTACCAAGCGTTTGTCTGTAGAAGCTGGTTCTAGTTTGGGCTGGCACAAGTACGTCGGTACTGAAGGCGATACTGTTAGCATCGATCGCTTTGGTGCTTCAGCTCCAGGCGGTGTCTGTCTGGAGAAGTTTGGCTTCAGTGTTGATAATGTGTTAGCTAAAGCGAAACAATTGTTGGGTTAATTAGCAACAAACTATTCTCTTTCTTTTCAAGGTGGGCTTTATTGCCCGCCTTTTTTTTGTTTAATCAACCGCGTAGACGGCTAGAGGGTGGCTTCCTGTAAACCAACGCGTTATACTTTATTGTGCGTCAAGTTTTATTAGTACAAAATTACTAAAAAAGCTATTATTTATACAGAGAGGCAGTATGAAAGCAGAGCTTCTCAAGAGATTTTTTAGGGCGATCGCTAGTTCAGATCAAGAGGCTATTGATAAGCTTACATACCTAGTAATTGAGGAAGAGCGTAGCAAGGGACACACGCTCTTAGCTGACCAGTTAGAGAATATCACTAAAAAGAGCCAGAAACAGAAGTCTACCGACATTAGCAAACCAGCTTCCTCAGTCCCAGAAAACTTACAGGCTTTAACTGAATTACCAACGAGTAAGCGATTCAATCTTCCCTTAGTAACTATCATACCAAGGGATAAACTGCGGCATCATATGGTGCTGCCTGAAAATGTTGAGAAACGTTTCCGCCGAATTGAGCGTGAGTATGCCGCAAGAGATAGACTTGCTCATCATGGACTGCGCTACAGGCAAAAAATTCTCCTGTATGGTCCTCCTGGCTGTGGAAAGACGCTGGGAGCAGAGCGTTTAGCTTGGAATACAGGTTTACCACTTCTTAAAGTTCGATTTGATGCAATGGTATCGTCTTTTTTGGGCGAAACCGCAACTAATTTGAGACTTGTATTTGAGGATGCCTCAAAAAATCCATGTGTATTGTTTTTGGATGAATGTGACTCAATTGCTAAGTCAAGAGAAGACTCTCAGGAAGTAGGAGAAATTAAGCGAGTAGTAAATACATTTCTTCAAATTTTAGATGAATTTCAGCCGTCTTCTGGTCTTTTAGTAGCAGCTACGAACCTCAATAAATCTCTTGATACTGCCCTTTGGAGAAGATTTGACGACTTGATCGAAGTACCAAAACCAGGAGAGAAGGAGCTAGAATTTATACTAAAAGATACACTATCTGCAATTGAAGTAGGCTCTATCAACTGGCTCCTGATCATTAAGCAAATGAGTGGTTTTTCTGCTGCTCAAGCTGTGAGGGTCGCACAAGATGCTGCCAAACGAGCGATTCTTGAGCGGGAGGAGTTAGTGATTCAGGAACACTTAGAAGAAGCTATTAAAGAAATCAAAGTGTCCTGAAATTAAATTTTGGTGTCTGGAGAACTAAATGGTTGAACGTTCTGAGCAGTTTCCGCATATTCAGCTTAAGCTAACAACAGAAGGAAGTGCTAAACCTGCTCAAGCAGGAGCAAGACAACAAAATCCTCAAACTGCTGCAAATTTGGCTAATCGTCAGGGACATGGAACTAAACTAAAGAGTTCTTTAGACTCCTTAATCTTTGATTTGCAAAATATTCAAGACAAACGAGAGGAAGAAGGAAAGCCTCCACTTCCTGAAAAAGCTAAACCAATCATTTTACGCATTGATCCTATTGCTTTTGATGCAGAGGAGCTGAGAAAGTATGGCATTGAGGTAATTGCTGAATTAGAAGATGGGTATATCATTGGTGCTTCTGCCAACGATCCAGAATTTAGTGAACTACAAAAAAAGATAGAAAAATTTATTAAGCAAGAAAATGGAGGTAAAAAAGTTTCAGAAATTTGGGATATTATTGATGGCATTAGACGACCGGAGTACATCCTGTCACCAGAACTACTTAATGAGTGGGAGCGAATTAGAGATGAACAAATATATACTGTAGATGTAGGGATTTCCTGTATAGGTACTCAGTCACAATTTCCTAATTATCCCGACCGAAAGCCCAATGAAAGTGATGAAAAATATACGAAAAGATTTAATAAATGGATAAATAAACGTGATTCAACTTATGAAGAATGGGATGATTTAGCATTTGACAGGCAGCAAGATTTGACAGATTTTGTTGAGGCTTATAATGGAAGGCTTACAAGTTCCTTTGTAGAGGGAATAATTCCAAATGGGGCAAAGTTACCGGATAGTTTTTCCTGCCGCATTCAAATTTCAGGTAAAGGATTAAAAGATTTAGTTTTCAATTTTCCTTATATTTTTGATGTTAGTTTACCGGATGAATTCGCTGAATTGATTGAGCGGGAAGCTTCATCTGATACTGATGTTCCTACTTTTCAACTACAGCCACCAGATTCAAATGCTCCTAAGGTATGTGTTATAGATAGTGGAATTCAAGAAAGTCATGTTCTTCTAAAAGCAGCACTTGATTCACAAAATTCAAGGTCTTGGGTTCCAGGAGAAACTTATAAAACCGCTGATTATGTTAGCAATGGTGGACATGGGACTAGAGTAGCTGGTGCAGTGCTGTATCCAAGGACTATACCTCGTAGCGGAAATGAAAAAGCTGTTTGCTGGATTCAAAATGCGAGAGTTCTTGATGCTAATTGCAAACTACCTAAGCAGCTATTTCCGCCTGTTATCTTGGGTGAAATTGTAGAATTTTACCACGGGCAAATAAAAACGAAAATTTTTAACCACTCTATCACTGGGGTTGTTCCCTGCCGAACCCAATATATGAGCGCTTGGGCAGCAGCTATTGATAATCTCACATGGCAAAAGGATATCCTGTTTATTGTTGCAGCTGGGAATTTACCTTTAAACGGCAAAATAGGATTTACAAGATTATCTGTCCAAGAGCATCTTGCTGCCCATCGAACATATCCAGATTATCTTTTAGAAGATTCTTGTAGAATTGCTAACCCTGCACAAAGTTTTCAAGCGTTAACTGTTGGCTCAATTTCTCCAGCTTCTTATCATGCATTGCCTTATTCTTCTATTTCACAGAAGGATAAACCCTCAGCCTTTTCATGCTCTGGGTTAGGAATTTGGTATACGATTAAACCCGAAGTAGTTGAGTATGGTGGCGATTTAGTAAAAGATGAAGGTACACCACCTGACATTACTTTCGCTAAAGATGTTTGTCCCGAATTAGTGCGCTCAACTTTGAGTGGTGGACCAGCTATAGCCTCTGACAAAGTTGGAACATCCTTTGCAGCCCCAAAAGTAAGCCATATTGCTGCTCGTCTTGCTGCTGAATTGCCTAATGAGAGTTGCCTTCTTTACCGTGCGCTAATAGTACAATCAGCCCGATGGACAGAGTGGGCACAGGCAGAAGATAACAGTAAAAAAACACAGATTATTCGCCAAATGGGTTATGGCGTTCCCAATCTTGACCGAGCTTTGGGTAATTCTCCCAACCGTATTACTTTAATTACAAGAGGAGAGCGTCGTATCAGAGCTAGACAGGCTCATGTTTACCAAGTGAAACTGCCAGAAGAATTGCGTTCTCAGGGAGAGGCACTTGAGATTATAGTGGAAGTTACTCTTTCTTACAAAGCGCAACCACGTCGAACCCGGAGGAATCGCAGAAAATATCTCTCAACTTGGCTCGACTGGGATTGTAGTAAGAAAGGAGAAGATCCAGAACGTTTTCTGGCGAGGATTTTAAAAGAGTATGATGCTCCAGAGGATGCCGAGAAGGGAGAGGGAATTTTTAAATGGACCCTTGGCAAACAAAATAATCACGGAATAATTAGAGATGTATCCAGAAGTGCAGGAACCCTTCAGAAAGATTGGACTGTTGTCAGGTCATTTGAACTAACAGAAGCATTCTGCATTGCAATTGTTGGACACGAAGGTTGGAACAATGATCCAGAAGCTACCGTTCCATACTCTCTAGTTGTTAGTTTTGAAGCCATACAAGCCAATATTCCGATTTATGCCTCATTTGTAGAAGCTCAAGTTGAAATAGAGGTTCAGGCAGAGGTAGAAATTCAATCTATTGGCGGTAACTGAGGCGATCGCACTCCACACCCTCACTCAAGTAGAACTTCCTTGGTTGTGCTGGTGGGATAATAAAGGAAATGTAGTGCTGGCTTGTAAGTTAAGAGAATTGCAAGTTAATCCTGTGATGGTCGGATGAATTACACCTCAGTTTTAAACACACTAACTGATGCTTGTAATTGCTGTGCCACTTCTACAGTTTGTTCTAAAGACGTAGACACAACGCGAGACGAATCAGCAGTGCGAACCGATGCTTTGGTAATTTCCTTCATTAAAAGAGAGACAGCTTGAGAAGTTTGAGCTTGAGACACTGTTGTCAGAGAAATCGACTCCACCAACTCGTCGATTTGACGAGACACTTCTACAATTCGCTCCATGCTTTGCTTAACGTCTTTGACTAGGTAAGCGCTTTCCACCACCTGAGTCGTTCCCTGTTCTATCGCTTCGACGACTGCGTTGGTTTCTGATTGGATATTTTGTACTATGTATTCAATTTCTTTGGTTGCTTCGGCTGACTCGGCGGCTAAGCGACCGACTTCTTGCGCCACGACAATAAAGCCTTGATTTTCTTCACCAGCGCGGTAGGCTTCAATACTAGCGTTGATAGATAGTAAATTGGTTTGCGTTGCGATTTGGTTAATCAATGTCACAACTTTAGAAATCTCTTGGGATGATTCACCGAAACGTTTTATATTTTCGGCTGTTTCAGTAATTGTCTTTTGCAAATTTAAGATGCTAGAAACAGTAAGCTCCATGACTTCACCTGCAGCCAAGGCAGTATTGGCAGATGCACGAGCAACTTCTGCTGCTTGATGAGCACTATTGGCAACTTCTTGAATAGAGAGGCTCATTTGATCTACTGAATCAATGGTGCGGGTAATTTCTTCAGCTTGATTGAGTGCTTCATCTGCTAATTGACGGATAGCATGAGAGTTTTCCCCCACAGAAACATTGACTTGTTGGGCAGCTTGTTTCACCTGAATAACTATTTGCCGCAAGCTTTCAATGATCACATTGAAAAAGTCAGCCACTATTCCGATTTGACCGGTTGTAATTTCAGCTCGAGCTGTCAAGTTACCTTCGGCTACCTCTTTAACCTCACTAATAAGTTCTACAAGTTGACGTTGGAGAGTTTCTTTACTACGCTTCAATTCCTCTTCCGCCTGCTTGCGTGAGGTAATGTCTGATTGCACGCCGACAAAATTTATCACATTGCCAGTTACGTCTCGCACTGGAGAAATGCTTAATTCAGACCAGAACGCAGTACCGTCCTTGCGGTAATTCTTGATGACAACTTGACATTCACGCTCCTGTTGTACTGCTGTGCGTATTTCCTCAATAGTCTCTGGATCGGTGTCAAGTCCTTGCAAAAATCGGCAGTTACGTCCCTGCACTTCTTTTGGTGAATAACCAGTGACGGTTTCAAATGCGCCATTGCAAAAGACGATCGGATTATCTGGCTGATGGGGGTCTGTAATGATGATAGAGTTACTAGCGGCGGCGATCGCCAGGTCACGTACCCGCAGCACTTTTTCTGCCTGTTGCAATTGATGCAAAAGATTTGCTTGTTCTAGAGCAATGCTTACCTGAATGGCTAATTGCCCGAATAAATCAATTTCTGACTTCTGCCACATGCGAGGTCCACAACATTGGTGACCGCACAATAAACCCAAAAGCTCATTATCTTGTAAAACAGGTGCAACGACATTCGCTTTAATTTGAAAGCCTTCTAGAATTTTCTGGTGACAATCTGTAAAATCCGCTTCGTAAATGTTATTTGTAGCTCGGACTCGACCATTTTTGTACATTTGAATGTAGTCTTCACGAAACGGATCATCAACTGTTTTGCCTAAGGTTTTCATCCAACCCTCTGCTACAGACTCGGCGATGATCGTGCCGCTCCAATCTGGATTGAAGTAGTAGACGATAACGCGGTCTAGATTGAGTGCTTTCCTGACTTCAGTGACGGCTGTGTTGAGGACATCTTCCAACTTAAGAGAGCGCCGAATGCGGAGGGTGACTTCTGTAAAAAGTTGCGAGCGCTCAGCTTCTGCTTGTTGCTGTTTGAGGAGCATTGCTTGAGTCACCATTCGCCGATCTATGAAGGCAGTGAGCAGCGTACAACTCAAGATAATCAGCGTAGCAATGCCGATGCCCACAGCCAGCCAAGTGAAGGAACCGTGCATTTCCTGGGCTGCTGTTGTGCCTGCACTCCTCACCTGAGTTGGTGTGAAAGAGGCAGCAGCCATCCCTGTGTAGTGCATCCCGGAAATTGCAGCCCCCATCACGAACGCACTCAAAATCTTGGGTCGTATACTGCCTTTACCAATCTGCAAACGCAGGTGAAAGGCAATCCACAGCGCTACTATCGACGCACTCATAGCGATGACTATAGAAAGTATAAACAGCACAGGCTGATACCGAGTCGCTGCTTGCATTCGCATTGCTAACATACCAACGTAGTGCATCGACGCAATGCCAATGCCCATTAACACTCCACCAATTAGCAATCGCCGCTGACTCAAGAACTGGCGACTTGCAAGGAAAAGTGCGCCAAGCGAGGCAATAATAGCAGGCAATATTGACAGCAGCACAATCAACACGTCATAGCTCATCGGTCTCGGGAAATTGTAGGCGAGCATAGCAACAAAGTGCATCGACCAGATGCCCATTCCCATGACAATCGCGCCCCCAATTAACCATACAACTCTAGCCCGTCCCTGAGTGAGCGTTACCCGCCCAGCCAAATCAACAGCGGTGTACGAAGCAAGGACAGCTATCACTATCGAAAGCGCCACAAGCCGTGGATCGTAAGTGCTACTCATCGCCACATCTGCCAGGAGCATCTATAATTAACCTCATTAACCTGAAACTGGATACTTGTGAAATCAAAAGTAAACCATGAGTACCCCTAAGGCACCCATCAAGTGGGGTGAACTCATGGAGAGCGAAAAATCTTGACAAGTCACCTGACGGTGCTGATAAAAATGGCAGATGCAAAGTGCTGAAATCACACTTGTAAGACAGCAAAACTACCTTTACAATATAATATTAATTTTAACATCTATCTTAAGTCAGAAAAAATGAAATTCCTTGAACTTTAAATGTAAAAATTTTTGATGCATCTGACTATACAAGTATAATATATTACTTAAGTCAAGTTTTCCAGTCGCACTCTTAACTAGCAAATAGCCGCTTATTTTTATTAGAGAAGCTGATTACACCCAGTTATTTGCCAGCTTGTGGATCGCAATCTCAATACACAAGCAAAAAACCTTCTGAGTTCTGATTTCTCAGTTCTTTTTTAGTCAATCTTTTCTCAACTTCGTTCCACAATTCTTGCAGAAGATAGCATCTGCATCGTGGAAAGACAAACCGCAACCAGAACAAACGGTTTCCACCTGATTAGCGGTTTTAACTAATCGCTTAATCAAATCACCTACTTGCCAAGGAATGAGGGCAATACCTGTTAAAATCATCAACACTGTTAGCAGGCGACCTAGTTCAGAAATTGGAGTGACATCGCCAAAACCCACAGTTGTCATTGTCACTATGGAAAAATAAAAAGCATCCAAAAAAGTAGCGAAATTTTTTGGGTTAACCGGATGCTCTACTTGATAAATTAAACCAGAGTATACAAAGATAATTGCAAATAACGTAAATAATATCCGTGCAGAGATTAAACTATCTTCTGTACTAATACCAAATATAAATTTCTTATCTAGAAACCTAATTAACCGTAAAATTCGGAACCATCGCAGCAGTCGGATAAAACTGATAGCATCTGCACCTAGAAAAAATGGCAAAATTGCCATTAAGTCAATGATTGAATAAAAACTAAAGAAATACTTAATTTTATTTTCTTCACTCCACAGCCGCAGTAAGTACTCTGCTGCAAAAATTAACAAAATTGCCTGGTCTATACCATCTAAAAGTAGCCGAAAATTGTCAGGAATCTTATAAGTTTGTACTACAAAACTTACTGAAGATAGAAAAACCAGACCAGCAATGGTTAAATTCACAGATTTACCTACTGGTGTCTCTAGATCTTGCAAGTAAAATGCTGTTTTTTCTCTGGTCAGTAACATAATTCACAAAAGCCACGTCTAACAAATGCAGCACAATAGTCATGAGTACCAAGTGCTGAGCCTGTCATTTCTTATTTTTACCTCAAGGCTGATGATTTAGCACTGCTGAAGGCAATAACATTAGATTTCACTTGAAAATGGACAAGGAGACTAGGGAAGGAAATTTTCATTCAATGCTTGTCAACTCTGTTCATGATGCCTCTGGCAAAAGTATGATTAATATAGGATTCGTATTTTATTTTTGAAATACACGTAGGGTGTGCAATGGCGACTATATCTGGGTTATATCTGGGTTTTGGGAAGCATTGCCCACCCTACAAATACTTAAATGTTTTCAAAAATAAAACTGGTTTGCTATAGATATTTAAAACCACAGATGCACACAGATTAACACGAGTTAATTATCTGTGTGCACCCCCCTCATTTCCCCCTGCAAGAGGGTGGAAGACAGAGGAAAACTTTTATTTACTGTTCATCTGTGGTTTCATTTTCAAAAAAGTCACTTTTACAGGAGGTTTCTTGAATGTGGTATATTTTTAATACTAATAAAATTCTCCTCTCAAGCTTATATGAACTCAGAAGAATTTATGCGTTTGGCGCTGGAAGAAGCAAAGAAAGGAGATGCGCCTTACGGTGCTGTGATCGTCAAAGATAACCAAGTGGTTGCCCTAGCTTATAATACTGTGAAGCGAGACAGCGATCCTTCTGCCCATGCAGAAATTAATGTCATTCGCAATTTAACCGCTCAACTTCAAAACCCTTCTTTAGAAGGTTATACCATATATACCACTGGTGAACCTTGTCCGATGTGTGCAACTGCTTGCGTTTGGACGGGTATATCAGAAATTGTCTATGGTGCTTCTATTGAAGATTTAGTTTCTGTTCATCAATCTCAAATCAACATATCATGCGAAGAGGTGATTGCTAAAAGCTTTAGAAAAATCAAGGTGCAAAGAGGCGTTTTAAGAGAAGAGTGTCTAAAATTATTTAAGTAGCTTATCAGGTTTTAAGTAGCGTCATTTAAATAGGGCAAAAAAGAATTAGCAAAAATTGCAGCTTGGGTGCGATCGCGCAAATCTAAACGATTCAAAATATTCGTGACATGGTTCTTCACGGTCCCTTCAGAAATATAAAGTTGCTGTGCAATTTCTCGATTATTAGCACCCGTAGCAATTAAGCGCAAAACTTCTTTTTCTCTAGGAGTAAGTTCAGCTAAGCTAGGTGGCGGAGGCGTTGACTGAGTCGGCGTTACACTAGAAAATTGAGTTAAAAGTTTTTTAACTATTCCTGGTCCTAATTGAGTGTATCCTTTGTAGACAGCACGAATAGCAACAGCTAACTCTTCTGAAGGTGTATCTTTGAGCAAATAACCCATTGCTCCATTTTGTAACGCCGCCTTCACATATTCATCATCATCAAAAGTTGTCAGCACTAAAACTTTAACTCCGGGAAAACGCTTTTGAATTTCCCGAGTGGCTGCAACACCATCCATAACAGGCATTCTTATATCCATGAGTACCACATCTGGGGACAACTCTTCAATGAAATGAATTGCAATTTCCCCATTTTCCGCTTCTCCTACGACTTCTAAATCCAGTTCTAATTCCAATAAAGCTTTTAATCCTTGACGAATTAAACTCTGGTCATCTACAAGTAAGACTTTTATCATGCAGGGCAAACGCATCTTAATTATTGATGTAGCTTGTAAAATTGCTTGAAATTACAGCAATCATTCCTATTTCCGGAGAATACATAAACAACTTTTATCAAAAACCGAAATTTTCTATGACTGTATTATTTCAACACAAAACTCACCAATTAAGTTTCTGAAAACGTGCATTAAATAAGAAAATTCGTTAATGCTAGGCGATTAAGATAGTAAATATAACCCGTCGCCTACGCTGGACGTTCCACACTCGTCACCTTCTTGGGGCGACTACCAAAGCAGCATCGCCAAAACAGAAAAGTGTTCCTGAGCCGCACCCTCCCACTATAACCTGTCAGGCTGCCAGTATTTAGATGCGTTTGCCCTGTCAACCCAAGCTGAAAACAAATGGCAAGTAGGAACGCAAGCACCTGGGGTATATTTCCGAAGTTGACCTACAGCAGTATCAGAATAGTATCAAGCAATTTGCCTTCAACAATTTTCTTCACGAATGCCCTCTGCCTTGCCCGAAGGGCTGAGCAGTATATTTTTTAACAAAATAAAATAAGTTAACCGGAAAACCCGTAAATGAGCTTGATTACTTAAGCATCAGTCTTTGGATGATTTAGATTGGCTGTGGAAATTAAACGTCATCAGACAATATTTGTTATAGTTCTAACTTTATGTTTGGCTGTGACTCCTGGATTGGTAGCCGCGCAAAGTAGTATCGAACAGTTATTGAAACAAGTTAATGCTGCTGAATCTGTCGGTAATTACTCTCAAGCTGAAAATATTTGGCGTAGAGTTCTGCAACTTGAACCTAATAATAGCAACGCTTATAACAATTTGGGGAATGCTTTGCGGCAACAGAAGAAATTAGATAAAGCCATTGACGCCTACAAAAAAGCGATTCAAATTGACGGTAATTTTGCTGATGCTTACAACGGTCTCGGCAATGCCTTGTATGATCAGAGAAAATATGACCAAAAGAAATTAGATAAAGCCATTGACGCCTTCCAAAAAGCGATTCAACTTGACCCTAACTATGCTGATGCTTACAACGGTCTCGGCAATGCTTTGTATGACCAAAAGAAATTAGATCAAGCCATTGACGCTTTTCAAAAAGCGATTGAATTTGACTCTGACCATGCTTATGCTTACAACGGTCTCGGCAATGCCCTCACAGACCAGAAGAAATTAGATGCAGCAATTGACGCCTTCCAAAAAGCGATTCAACTTAACCCTAAATTTGTTGATGCTCACAACGGTCTCGGCAATGCTTTCTATGACCAGAAAAAATTAGATGAAGCGATCGCTGCCTACAAAACAGCGATTCAACTTTACCCTAAACATGCTTATGCTTACACCGGTCTGGGCAATGCTTTGTATGACCAGAAGAAATTAGATGAAGCCATTGACGCTTTCCAAAAAGCGATTCAATTTAACCCTAAGCATCCTTATCCTTACAACGGTCTCGGTAATGCCCTCAGAGACCAGAAGAAATTAGATGAAGCCATTAGGAACTTTCAAAAAGCGATTCAACTTAAACCTAACTTTGCTAATGCTTACAACGGTCTCGGCATTGCCCTGTATGACCAGAATAAATTTACAGAAGCCATTACGAAGTTCCAAAAAGCGATTCAACTTGACCCTAACTATGCTGATGCTTACTACAACCTCGGCATTGGTATGGGATACCAGAAAAAATTTGATGCAGCCATCGCCGCCTTCCAAAAAGCCATAACGTTACAAGAACAGAGTTCCACAACTCCACCCAGATCTCGTGCTCTTGCTCATAATGGCTTGGGTTTTGCGTTCCAACAACAAGGGAAATTACAACAAGGGAAATTAGATGCAGCCATTGTGAAATTAGATGCAGCCCTTGTAGAGTTTGGCAAGGCAGAAGATATTGACCCAAGTTTCGTCTATGCCAGTAACAACTATAACGAAACAGAGAATTTGCGGAATACCCTACTTAATGCCCTGGGGAAAGTTGACGATGATAGACAATGGTTACCTAAGGATGATCCTAGCGTACCCGTTAAACGTTCTGTGGTACACATTGTGGTACCCATCAGTGCGAAATCTTTTACCCGTGAACGTCAGGGACCTGAAGTTGGCACAGGCATAGTAATTCAGCGAAAAGCCAACCGGACATTAATTCTCACCAATCGTCATGTTATTTTTGAGGGCAATAAATTGGGTGAAAATATCCAAGTGGAATTTTTCAGTATGCCACCTAAAAACCGAGTCCGAATGCGACGAGATGCTAAGCTCGTGAAAACGACCTCTGACAAGGAACAAGTCGATTTAGCTGTTTTGGAAGTTATTGGAAATCTGCCAGAAGATATTCAGCCTTTACCCATCTCCTCAACTCCAATTACCCCAAAAATACCCACTCGTATTATCGGTCATTCTGCCAGCAGGGAAGAGAACTTGTTTTGGTTTGTGGAATCAAGGGAAATCAGCAGCAGTGACAAACAGAACATGCAGATATCTCAACCTGTACTCGTACCTGGTTATTCCGGTAGTCCTGTGATTGACTCGCAAAATCGGCTCTTAGGCATTGTCTTTGGACGAAGAGGCGAACAAAAAAGTTTTGCCTATCCTATGTCCGTGATTTTAGAAAAACTGCGTACTTGGAAAGTTCTTTAGAGAAATTATGAACAGTAAAATTATCTTTGCCAGCCTGTTAATTCTTAGCTTTAGCTATCTTCCCGCACAAGGTTCTTGCCCAGAAGGGAATCCTGATTCTACTGATTATATCCGTCGTCAACCACCCAAGCGTTGCGAAGGTCTCAAAGTAGAACCGATTAGCGGAACTCCCCTAAGTCTAATTTCCATTGCTACTCGCAACCTTAGAAGTTATGACAATAATCTAACATTACAAATTCCTCGGATTAAAGGTGGTAAAAATCCTGAGGTGAGAGTGAAATCTTTTGGAGACAACTATCAGTATCAGTTGGATGACTTTCCACTATCTGGCAATGCTTCGCGCTTCAACTTCACTTGGGATACTAATATTCTTCGGAAATCAAAAATACCAGAAAACAGCCTTCGTGCTGTGGCTTCATATAATTTTGGTTCCCAACCTGTCCATGTTCCAGTCATAGTGGGGCAAACCTCCGGTGAGTATGAATTTGTCTTTTATTCCCGAGATCGCGTTCGATTTACGACCTTTAAAATCATTCGTAAAGGAGGTCAAAAACCTATCTACACAACTTCTCGTCCTAACCCAAGTAGCGGCGAAATCATCTTTACTTGGGATGGACGCAACACACCAGCCGGACGATATGAAATCCACTATATCGCCAAAATTGACCAAAGAGATTTAGGCACCTACCGTCTTCCACCAAGACAAATTGTTTTTGAACATAACCCAAATTGGCTGAGATAAATCATGGGAAATCGGAAACAAGGGGCGCAAAAATCTCCCAATATCAGTACTATCCTCAGAGGACACAGGAATTTAAACGCGACCAAATTGGCAGCTTCTATTCGTACAAATGCCAATAAAGTTCGCCAGCGCTTGCAGCCTTTGGGAAAATATTTAATCAAGAAAAAAAGATTTGTTTTTGTTCTGCTATTGCTTCTCTGTTTTAGTCTTGTGACTTTTTCCGCTATTTTGCCCAGAAATCATATCTTTGAAGGTAGTATCACTGTTCAAGAAATGGGTTTTACCTACAATGGTAAGCAACCCAAACGTTTTCTCGAATCAATTCGTGACATTAGTAACTTAGAAAGTGAAGGTATTCAAACCGTAACTTTCACAGGAAACTTTCAAAGTAAATATTTGCCACAACTTAATCAATTAGACTTTCTAAAAGTTGAGCTAACTAACGGCAAGAGTAAATTGATTATCGCTCCTGAAAATCCCAAATTGGACAGCGAAATTTCCCTGGATTCACTGCAACTACAACCAAATACAAAAGTAACTCGATTAAATTATGACTTTTTTCGTCAACAACTGGCTTTATCTCTACAACGATTATCAACAGCAGCACCTGATAAGAAATCGAATACGCTAGAAATTTATTTAGGAGATAAACCAATTAAAGTTACTCTAGAAGGTTATAAATTTCCAGAGTTAAATTTACAAACTCCTCCTGGCGAGCAAACACCAATAGAATTTATTTACAATCCAGATAATAAACAATTTAACTTAGAGATGACACAAAAGAATAGTCTGTATATTACTCTAAAAAAAACTCCAATTTTTGAGAAGCAAAAATGGTTCCGAGGCAAAATAGAAACCGAGAACGTTCAATTTCAACGTTTAGATAGAAATGGTGACATTAAAGATGAATTAGAAGTTTCTACCATCGTGTCAGGCAAAATTCGCATGGCAGGAGAAGAAAAAGAAATCCAAAAAAATCAGTTTCTCATGGGAGAAAATCCAAATATTCCTCTCAACATTCAACGAATACGCAATCTTGAAATTATTCCGAAACAGGGTTTAGAAGTCCGCTTTTCCGGTACAGATAAACAAATAACAATCGGTCTAGATAAAGATTTTCCTGTCATCAGAATTCAGCGAAGCTGGCTAGATGGCGTTTTACCCCGTGATGCTATTGTTGCGCTGTTCTCCTTTGCTGCTGCTACAGTAGCTAATCTTGTTCCTTGGTTACTTAGTAATACTTCTAAATCACAAAGTAAACCTTAAAGAATTAAATATGAGGAAGGCAAGTATACATCTAAACTACAATAACCTCCAGGGTAAGCGCATCTGATGCGCTTACTCTGTTTAATTATGTTAGTCATGATCTACTGGAGTTAGTAAAAACCTGGAAAGAGGAATAGTAGCTGTAATTTTGCAACCGGAACCAGGAGCGCTGTTAATATTAAAATAGCCTCCTAATGCCATAGTGCGATCGCGCATACTTTGAAGTCCAAAACCTGTGGTATTTTGCGTTAAATCAAACCCTATACCATTGTCCGAAATCCTCAACTGCAAACTGTTTTTAGTTGTGGTTATTTCTAGTTTAACTTCTGTGGCTTGGGCATACTTACAGATATTTGTAAATGATTCTTGGACGATGCGGTAGATAGCAGTGCTAATTTCAACTGGGACGTGAGATAAGTGAATTTGACAAATTGGTGCGACACCAGTTGAACGCTGAACATTTTCTGCAAGCGAGGCGATCGCCTGTTCTAAAGATTGCTCTTGCAAAGGATGAGAACGCATAGTAGAAACTGATTGACGCACATCTTGTAGCGCCTTAGAACCTAACTCTTTTGCCTTTGCCAAGAAAGCTTGCGCTTTTGTTGGATTAGATTGCCAAAGCTTCAAACCAGTTTCTAATTGCAAATTTAAAGCTGTCAGAGAGTGTCCTAATGAATCGTGTATTTCACGAGCAATACGGTTGCGTTCTTCAAGAGTCGCTTGATTTTCAATTTGCAGAGCATATTGACGGAGTTTTTCATTAGCAATTGCTAGTTTTTCTCGACTTTCTCGCTCAGATAAAACTGCATTCATCAACAGTAAAACAAACAATAAAGCTAATCCGAATACCAGCACAAAGCTTAAAGTAAAAAACAAAAAACGCTCTTGTGATGCAGGTGATAATGCTATGCGTGCAAATCGCCTTCTAAATGTTATCAAAAATAAAAGAAATGATAAAGCAGTCACTACCAAGCGACCTGGTAACTGAAAAATTAAGCAACTCCGAGTCACTAAAATGACGTAAAGAAAGGGGAAAAGCCGAGCAGTTCTTCCTCCAAAAAAGCCAGTTATTAAAATTAAGAATATTTCTGCAGCAGTGTAAAGTATTTTATTTATATGGTTACGAGTGGGCAATCTTAAGCCCATTAAACCAAAAAGCGTCAGACTACAAATTGTCAGTTCGGGAAACCTAGCCTGAAACCGGTATGAGTGAGATGGTAGCGCTGCTGTCAAAGCGGCAGACGCTAGCAATGTCCACTCCAAATAAAGGAGAAATCGAAAAGGATGATTCTTGAATTGAATTGGACGGGTCACAAAAATATACCCAATTTCAACTAGTTTTTATGGTAAGCCTAAAAACCTAATTTTTCTGATAAACAGGGTTTATTTTATATCATGTTCGCTTGAATACTTATAATAAGTGACCTCTTCCCCTACCCCTCCCCTAGTAGGGGAGGGGCGACTTTGACGCCAGTCAAAGGCGGGGAGAGGTCAAATATAAATAATAACTAATTATCCGGACTTGATATTAGAGATTGATAAGCTAACAAACGAAAGACTTCAAGGTTGGCTGATGAATATCCTTGTATAGACCATGACTAAAGTCATGGGTGTATTCGTGACTTTCTCCTCATGTAACCCTTAAAATTAAATTTTTATGATAGTGGTATCAAGCAGGAGAAACCCAGCGGTACTTTATGAAACTCAAAAACTTATCACTCATTGGTGCAGCGATCGCCCTCAGTTTAAGTGCAACTTCCCTAGCAGTCAAAGCAGAGGCGAACTCCTCTTCACCTTTAGTTGTTGCACAATCTCAGGAAAAAGGGGGACCACTGCAACGTTTGGGACTGACGGATGAACAAAAAGCCAAAATCAAAGAAATCCGCAGCAGTACCCGCGCTGAAATGGAGAAAATTCTCACTGAACAGCAACGAGAACAGTTAAAAACCGCTATGCAAAACCGCCAGGGAAAGCGGGGTGCGTTTGCTGCTTTGAATCTGACTGAAGAGCAGAAAAACCAAATGCGTCAAGTCATGCAGTCACAGAAAACCCAGATTGATGCAGTCCTGACTCCAGAGCAAAAACAGCAACTGCAAAAATATCGGGACGAAATGCGTGCTCGTCGTCAACAAGGTAATCAGTAGCTGATCAGCAGCGTCTTTGCCCAAGCTAGACAGCAGATATCTCTGAGATACCCCATGCATAAATGCAGGGGGTTCTAACTCACTACGCGAGTTTCG